>SLST01000378.1 GCA_007130265.1 Spirochaetales bacterium | reverse complement strand
TCTTTGGCGCTCTGTTTGGCGATCGGGAGCGGATTCCCGGTTTCGTCGTGGTGTTTCTGCTCTTCTTCCTGTTCGCGTGGGCCGGGAGCCTCTGGATAGGGCCCTACGGTCCGGCCATCCTGGGTGTGTACTGGTTGCCCGGGCTTGTGGTGACGTTACTCATCTTCCTGCTGATTGGCGCAATTGCCGAACGCTCTCCACGTCACTACCGGGAGGTTCAGGCTGAGATCGAAGCGAAGCAGGAAACCGAGAAGTACCTTGGGATGGCATTCTGGGTCCTGATCGCCGCCCTCGTCGTGGCGATCATCATCGCGTATCTGGTGACGTAATCCGGCGCGCGGAACGTCTCCACGGTCACGATCCGCCGCGGTGCTTCGCGCCGTAGCGGATCGCCTCGTCGAGAAACGCCTCGATGTTCTCGATGGGCGTTCCGCTGACGATGCCGTTCCCGGCGGCGATGCACATCCGTCCGTCGGGGCGGTCGAAGGTATCGATCAGGAAGCGCACTTCTTCGCGGACGCCGTCGCAGTCGGCCTCCTGCAGGACGTGTTGCACGTCGATTCCCGCAAGGAAGGTGATCTTTCCTCCGAACCGCTCGGCGACCGCGCACTCATCCATCGTGTGCTTCTGCACGGGGTGGAATACGTCGACTCCTGCGTCGATCAGGTCCGGGAGCAGCAATGTGTTGTCTCCGCAGCTGTGCAGCCAGAAGTGCATGTGTGCGCCCCGCAGCGCCTCGCCCACTCGGCAGTAGTACGGGTAGATGAGTTCGTGGAAGATCTCCGGGCTCATCATTGGGCCGGTCTGGTGTCCCAGGTCGTCGCTCGTCCAGAAACCGTCGGGTTGAAGCCGACGCGCTGCTTCCTCTGCGTAACGGATGTACTGATTCGCCATGGCGTCGTGGAGGCGATGGATGTTCTCGACCTCCGTGTAGTAGTCGACCATGAGGTTCTGCATGCCGCGAATGCTCCACGGTCGTTCAAAAAAGAGGTTCCAGAATCCCCACATGAGGTACCGTTCGCCGGCGTGGGCTGCCGACGCCTGTTGCTCCAACTTGTCCCAGACCGGATCAACCGCCGGATCCGGGAGCTTCTCGACAAACTCGTCGAGCTTTTCCCAATCGTCGATCACGACACGCGCGTCGTGGGCGCCTTCCGCACTCCATTCCCACGAGAGGTTCATCCGTGCCGGGTCTACCGGGTTGGCGATCCAGAGCTGCACGACGTCTTCAGGTATGAGGTCGAAACGCGCGAGCTCGGTTCCGTACTGCTCCTCGAGCCCTTCGCCCCACCACTTGGCGCGGACGAGCGGAATGCGGGGCGGGTTACCACCCTCGACTGCGGCTTTAACGTCGTCGCGGGAAAGCGGCGAAAAGAGGTCGGCGTGTTCCATAGCCGTCATTATCGCACACGTCGGCTCGGCGGGAAAGCGGCCGGGCGGAGAAGCCCGGCCAATAAGAACGAATCAGTTACCCGAAGGAAGGATGACCCGGTCGATCACGTGAATGACGCCGTTCGTCGCGAGAGTGTTCACACCGGTCACAGTCGCCTCTCCATTGAGCCGAGCGCGGCCGCCGCTGATCGAAATGGCGATCGAGCCCCCCTGCACGGTGGGGGCGCTGTCAAGATCGACGACATCGCCGGAGAAGACGCGTCCGTCGACTACGTGGTAGAGCAGAATATCGGTGAGGGTGGGGATGTCTGAGAGCAACGACTGCACGGTGCCGACGGGAAGCCTCGCAAAGGCCGCATCCGTCGGAGCGAAGACGGTGAATGGTCCTCCCGTGGTGAGGGTTTCGCCAAGACCCGCAGCCCGTACAGCGGTAAGCAACGTGGAGAAGCGCCCGTCGGACTCGAGCGTGGCGGCGATCGTATCAGCCGGCGGAAGGATCACGGCGTCGATGACGTGAATGACACCGTTACTCGCCTGCACATCCGTAATCGTTACCTCTGCGTTGTTCACGAACACGCGCCCGCCGGACACGGTGATCGCGACGGGTTGGCCCTGAGCCGTCACAGCCGAGCTGAGCTCGACAACGTCGGCCGCGTAGACCTCGCCGCTGACCACGTGATAGAGCAGGATCTCGCTGAGCGTAGGTATGTCGCGCAGTAGACTCTGTACGGTACCGGCCGGAAGCGCTGCGAATGCACGGTCGGTCGGGGCGAACACGGTGAAGGGACCGGGACTCCGAAGCGTCGCCTCGAGCCCGGCTGCCTGCACGGCCGAGACGAGCGTCGTGAAGCGGCCGTCGGCGACAGCGGTGTTAACAAGGTCGTCCGCGAGAAGCTTCGCTATGTTCACCGCCGAAGGCACGAGGACGGAGTCAATCGCGTGGATGACGCCGTTCGACGTGTCGATATCCGGCTGGACAACGCGCGCCTCATCTATAAAGGCACTCCCGGCGCGGACGCTGAAATCGAGACGTTCGCCCTGGAGAGATGCGGTCCCACCGGTACTCACGACTTCGCCGGACCGTACCTCACGAGGGACGACATGGTAGAGCAGCACGGCGCGCAGCGCGTCCGGATCCGAGAGCAGCGCCTCGACGACTCCGCTCGGAAGGGCAGCGAACGCTGCATCCGTTGGGGCGAAGATCGTGAAGGGCCCGCGACCGCGCAACGTATCCGTCAGCCCCGCCGCGTCGACGGCTGTAAGCAGCGTGCTGAAGACTCCCGCCTCCTGTGCGGTGTCGATGGGGTCCGAGTACTCGATGATACCGGTAGCGAACCCGAATCCGGCCACGAGCACGATAAAAGCCAAGACCAATACTTTTTTCACATAAACCTCCAATAAGTTTATTGGAGTAGATATGCATATTCCTGACATCAGAAGTCAAGAACTTTCTTCTCTTGGTCGGCGCAGTGAGGCTTACCGCCGGAGACCGAGCCGCTCGTACTGCTCGGGCGGCGCGTCGTTCTCACGCATGAGGGTCATCATCTGCTCGATCATCCGCCGCTCGATCGTCCGGGCCTCTGCGGTGCGAAGGTCGAGCGGGCGCTCCTGCCGCGGATCATCGAGCGTGTCGAAGAGCATGGTACCAAAGGCGGACATGTTGTAGCGCTCGTTGAGACCGGGGACGCGCAGGAGCGGGCACTCCTTCGTGAAGGCGAACGGCTTCGCGAGCTTCGCCCGCGCAAGGCGCTCCGGCTCGATGAACGCCCTTCCTCCGCCGTGCCGTGTCGGCATGAGCGTGTACTCGTACAGAGGCGAGTTCTCAGAGGTCGCCGGCGCGCGCATGTAGACGTACCGGCCGTCGGTGGCGTTGACGTGACCGCCGTGGATACCAAAGAGCCCGGCCTCGCGCACCGGGGCGTCGTCGGCTATGACCCCGCGAAGCGGGCGCCCAAGCATCGCGTCGGCCTGCTGGATACCGAAACAGTCAAGGAGCGTCGGTGCGAGGTCGATCGTCTGCACGAGGCTCGACCGCCGCTCGCCGGAGCAGCCGACCCTTGGGTCCCAGACGAAGAGCGGGGTTCGCGCGACCTCGTCGTAGAACGGCATCGCGCACTTCGCCCACCAGCCGTGCTCTCCAAGGAGGAAGCCGTGGTCGGTGTTGACTATGAGCAGCGTGTCGTCCCACATCGTGTGGTTGTCCATGAAGTCAAGAATCCGGCCCAGGTGATAGTCACACATGGAGAGGAGCGCAGCGTACTCCATGCGCATGTGCTCGACGACCTCACGCGCCTCGCTGACCTTTCGGTAGGGAGGCCAGTCAAAATGGGGCCCATCGTAGGCGTGCGGGTAGAGCTCCTTGAACCGCGGGTGGGAGAAGAACGGCTCGTGCGGGTCGAAGGTTTCGATCTGCAGGAACCACGAGTCGGTGTCCTTGTTGGTCTCGAGGAAATGCAGACCGTTCGCGAACGTCTGCGCCTGCGGGAACTCCTCGATCTCACGAGCGTACTCGCGGTTAACCCAGTCCTGGGTGACCGTGGGGCTTCCGGCATTGCCCTGCCGGCCGTTGTTGAGGCTCTCAGGAAGCTCACGTTGCCCCACGTGCGCCTTCCAGGGGTCGCCCTCCTGGCCGCGGGAGCTCTCCCACGTCGAGTAACGGGTATGGTAGGTCGACCCGCCGTCCTCCCAGTAGTGGTAGTGGTCGCTCGCGAGGTGCGTATGTACGCCGTTGCGCTTGAGCGTCTCCGGCATCGAATCGTCGAACGGCTCCACGGGCCCCCAGCTGCGATGCAGGAAGTTGAGCCGACCGGTGTGCAGCTCGCGCCGCGCGGGCATGCACGGCATGCTTCCCACATAGGAGGTATCCATCACGACGGTACGCTCGGCAAGGCGCGCGAAGTTGGGCGCGTGCGTCCAGTCGCAGCCGTAGGGAGGCAGGAGGCGGCGGTTCAGCGAATCGAACATGATCATGATTGCGCGCATTTCTTCCCTTCCAGTTCTGTAATCTCAGGCGCCGACGCTGATACCGCTCGCAGGAGGCGGCGGCCAATGCGATCCGCGTTGTCCAAAGAGGCCCTGCGAGGGCGAAGGCTCGAACCGGCGACCGGGCAGCCCGATCAACTCGCCGTCCTTCACCCACTCGAGGTCTCGTCCATGGAGCTCCCGGAGTAACAATGCGGTCAGCTCGCTCAGGATCTCCGCGTGCGCGGGGTCCGACGAGAGATCGCAGAGCTCGTGTGGGTCCGACCCAAGGTCGAACAGGAGCCGCCGGTTGCCGGTCGCGAAGTAGATCAGCTTGTACCCTCCGGTCACGATCATCCGGCTTGCCGTCACACCTTCGTCCTGCTCGCCGTAGAGATACTCCCGGCGCCCGTCGTCCGTCATGGAAAGCCCTTCGACAGTCGGCGGGATCTCGATCCCGCACAGGTCGAGCAGCGTGGGCATGAGATCCGCGAGACCGATGAGCCGATCGTCGGTTGTTCCCGCCGGCACCCGCGAGCGGTCGCCGCTTCCGACCGACTCCGTGCCGCAGAGAATCATCGGGACGCCGGCGGCCCCTTCGAAGAAGCACCGTTTTGCCCACAGGCCGTGATTGCCGAGCATATCGCCGTGGTCGCTCGTGAAGGCGATGACCGTCTCGTGGAGAATACCTTCCTCGCGAAGCGTGCCTATGACGCGCCGGATCTGGTGGTCGATGTGCGTGCAGCTAGCGTAGAAGGCGCGGCGCGCCTCAATGCGCACCGCCTCGCTGAGATGGCGGGCGTACTCGTGGTTGCGGCCAAGCGCGTACGGAAGCAGCTGCGGATCACGCGCCCACTCGCCCACGAAAGGCTCGTCAATTTTCACAGACCGGTAGAGGTCGAGGTACGAGGACGGCGGCGTGAGCGGCGGGTGGGGATGGGCGAACCCGAGGTACCAGAGCGACGGACGCGTGGGATCGCGCCGCCTGATGAAGCGCTCGGCCTGCGCCGCAGCCCAGTTCGTCCGGTGAAGCTCTTCCGGCAGATGCCAGGGACGGCTCACATACTGGTTGTTCGACATGCCGTGCGCATACTGCTCGCCGGCATGACCGCGATCGCCCAGGAAGAGCTCGTAGTCGTCGACCACGCCCCATTGCGTGCGGCCCTCTTCGTCGAGGAGGACGTCATCAAAGCCGATGCGGTCACGCTGGGGGAAGACATGAAGCTTTCCCACCGCGTACGCCTGGTAACCCGCGTTGCGGAAGGTCTGGGCGAGAGTGGGGAGCCGCGGCATAGGGAGCTCCGCCTGGAAGGTCCGGTCGCCGTGCGTCCTGGGGGTCGTCCCGGTCATGAGCGTCCGTCGCGCCGGGATACAGACGGGGCACTCCGAATAGGCCCGAGCGAGGCGCACGCCGTTTCGCGCGAGCTCGTCCAGCGTGGGCGTCTGAATCACCGGGTGGCCGGCGACGCCGAGCAGGTGGGCGGGCCAGTGGTCTACGGTGATGAGCAGGACGTTCGGGCGGTCTATCTTCTGCACGGAGAACCTACCAGCCGTTACGATGGACGCGCTCCGGCTTGAACCGCTCAGGCTGGGGGCGCGCTTCATCGGGATAGCCGAGGACGACGAGCGAGAAGGGCTGAACCGACTCCGGGATCGAGAGGAGCGACCGGAAACCGGCTTCCCGGTCGGGCACCGCGTAGACGCCGCACCACACCGCACCAAGGCCCAGAGCATGCGCGGCGAGCAGGATGTTCTCCGTCGCGGCCGAGCAGTCCTGCGGGACATACCCGGGCCCATGGGCGAGCGCCGGTTCAGCGCAAACCAGAATCGCGCACGGGGCGCGAGCGGCCATCTTCGCGTACTGGTGAACCGACGGTATCTCGCGAAGCAGATCCGCCTCATCGATCACGACGAAGTGCCACGGTTGCGTGTCAACCGCGGACGGCGCCTGCATCGCAGCCCCGAGTATCTTGTCGACTATCTCCGCCGGTACCGCCTTGTCCTGGTACTGCCGGATGCTTCTGCGTGTGATCAGGGCTTCATATGCTTCCATGTATCCATCGTATCCTGTCTTGCCGGATTGACACAATCGTGGCCGGGCCTACAATGACAGCTGACCTGCCGTATTTCTCATAATGGGTACGAGCTCAAGCGTCACGAGGATCCGACGCTCGGTCCCCGCCACTTCTTGCGACGGCAGTGAATCGCTCGCCTCCCTCAATCGAACGAGGAGTCGGCGTCGCGCTTGGGAGCGAGTCCATCACCTTGGCGCGGTGACTCGCGGAGGGTTCAATGAAGGCAGTACGACTACGGACGAACTCCCTGGACAACCCGGTTGGCGTAAGTGACGCGAGGCCCGGGTTTTCGTGGGAGATCGCGGCAGACGGCTTCAACCGTCGGCAGACGGCGTGGCGCATCCGCTGCTGCCGGGAGCCGTCGGGAACCGATGCCTGCCTGTGGGACAGCGGTCGCGTCGAGGGCGACCGGCAGTTGGGCGTCGAGTACACCGGAGCAGAGCTCGGAAGCCGCGACCTGGTGTACTGGCGGGTGCTGATCTGGGATGAGAAGGGAGCCGAAGGTGAATGGAGCAACTGGGCCTCGTTCGAGCTCGGCCTCCTGCAGCCTGCGGACTGGCAGGCGAAGTGGATTGATCCCCAGCCGGACACGATAGATCCGGACACCCGATATCCGGCGTCGGTCCTCGCCCGGACGTTCACTCTGGAGAACGCCCCGAACACGGCTCGTCTCTACATCACGGCACACGGGCTCTACCGCGCTTCCCTCAACGGCAGGCCGGTGACGGATGCAGTGCTCACCCCGGGGTGCACCTCGTACCACCATCGACTCCAGGTCCAGACCTGGGACGTCGGCGAGCTGCTGGTAGCCGGGGAGAACCATATCGAAGTTACCCTCGGTGACGGGTGGTTCCGCGGTCGGGTTGGGGCCTTTGGGTCTCTCAATGTGTACGGAGAGCGACTCGCGCTACTCGCCCAGCTCGAAGTGTCGCTGAACGGAACACGCGCCGTCGCCTGCGCCACCGACGAAACATGGAAGGCAAGTCAGGACGGACCCATACGCGAAAACGATCTGAAGGACGGCCTGCGTGTTGATGCAAGGCGGACCCCGGAGGGGTGGCATGGGGTCGCCGTGCGCGATCACGGCTATGAACAGCTGACAGGTACCGACGCGCCTGTGGTGCGTGAGCGCGAAGAGTTCAGACCCGAGGTACTCACGACGCCGGACGGGAATACGGTGCTCGACTTTGGCCAGAACATCGCCGGCTACGTCTCGTTCACGGTCGAGGGTGAAGCCGGTGACACGGTGAAGCTCACCCATGGAGAGGTCCTGGACGAGAACGGCAATTTCACGATGAAAAACCTGGAGCTAGGGCTGAAGAAGTTCACCCCGGTCCTCCAGCAGATAACGTACACTCTTGCCGGCGGCGGACCCGAGAGCTTCAAGCCTCTCTTCACCTTCCACGGGTTCCGCTACGTCCTGCTCGAAGGCTGGCCGGAAGAGGTGCGACCGGAGCGGTTCACGGCGCACGCTATCTACTCCGACATCGAGCAGATCGGCTTCTTCTCCTGCTCGAACGACCTCGTGAACCGGCTCGTACTGAACGCGCTCTGGAGCCAGAAGGGCAACTTCGTGGACATCCCCACCGACTGCCCACAGCGGGAGCGTGCCGGCTGGAGCGGCGACGCCCAGGTCTACTCACGAGCCGGATCGTACCTGATGGAGAGCGCGGCGTTTCTCAAGAAGTGGCTGCGCGACCTTGCCGCCGAGCAGCACGAGAATGGCATGGTGCCCAATATCTCGCCCGCCGTCGGCTTTGACACCTGGCTGACACGCAGGATCGAGGGGTCGGCGGGATGGGGTGACGCGGCGGTGATCGTCCCCTGGGTCATCTGGAAGGTCTACGGCGACCGGTCGGTCCTGGAAGAACAGTGGGAGAGCATGAAGGCGTGGGTCGACTACGAGGCTGCCTGTGCCCGGAAGACTCACTGGATACGCCTGCTGAAGCCGAACCCGTTTCGCCGGTACACGTGGGACACGAAGTACCACTGGGGAGAATGGCTCGAACCCGGTGTTCCGCTCAAGAAGGTCGCGGCAGGCGTCGTCAAGCGCATGCTCTTCTCCGAGCCGGAGGTCGCAACGGCGTACCTCGCGTACTCGAGCCGGCTGCTGTCCGAGATTGCGGACGAGCTCGGCAAGCCTGACGAGGCGAGGCGGTACCGCGAGCTCGCAGAGAACGCCGCGAAGGCGTACCGCTACAGCTTCACGAAGGACGGACGCATCCGCTCCAGTCGGCAGTGTCGGTACGTCCGCCCGGTCGCACTCGGTCTCCTCAGCGAGCCGGAGCAGCAGGCCGCGGTCGATGAGCTGGCCGGCATGGTCGCGCAGAACGGGTACCGCATAGGGACGGGCTTCCTCACGACGCCGTACATCTGTCGGACGCTGAGCGACAGGGGACACGCCGACGTTGCCTACGGCATGGTGGAGCAGACATCCATTCCGGGCTGGCTCTATCCGGTCACGAAGGGCGCGACGACCATCTGGGAGACGTGGACGGGCATTGACGAGAACGGTGTTCCCTCGGCGAGTCACAACCACTACACGTACGGCGCGGTGGCAGGCTGGTTTCTCGACACGGTGGCCGGGATCGATACTGACCCGGGCTCACCGGGCTTCTCGCGTTTCATCCTCGCCCCCAGGCCGGGCGGATCGTTCACGCACGCCGAGGGGCGCTATCACTCGGTTCGCGGACTGATCGCGAGCGCGTGGAAGCGTGAGGGTGAGCGAGTCCGCTACACCTTCACGATCCCGGCGAACACCACGGCGCGGGTCGTTCTGCCGTGCTCAGACTTGTCGTCGCTCACGATCCACGGTGGTCAGGTCGGCGTAGCCGCATTCGCGAAGGGCCGCTGGGGGACCGTCGAGACGGAACTGGGGTCGGGCACGTACGAGATCTCGTGCGCCCTTGACCAGGCTCCCGGACCGGCCCATGCTCGAGGTGCGATGCCGTGAGGATCAGAGCTACCTTTCTCGACGAAATCAGCCATGACATACCCCACCAGAACTGGGGCCGTGCCGAGTGGGATGCGGACTTCGCGCACATGCGCCGCGCGGGTATCGACACGGTGGTTCTGATCCGCTGCGGCTACCGCGACTGGCTCACCTACCCCTCGGACAGACTCATGGCGGATGAGGCCGCGTTCCGGCCCCCGGTCGATCTGGTGAGGATGTTCATCGAGCTCAGCGAGAAGCACGGCATGGCGTTCTACCTGGGTCTCTACGACTCGGGCAGATACTGGGTCGGCGGAGACTACGAGAGGGAGGTCGCGATCAACCTGGCGGTGATCGACGAGGTCTGGTCGCGGTACGGCGCCTCCTCCGCCTTCGCGGGGTG
>SLST01000271.1 GCA_007130265.1 Spirochaetales bacterium | reverse complement strand
TGCCAGGTCGACTGGAAGAACTTCGAGTAATCGTAGACGATCCGGCTCGTCGCCTGCGCGCCGGCGGCGGATTCCCATCGGTCGTTCTCCGCGTCCCAGATGACCGACCCGCCCGGGAGCGTGATGCTGCCGTCGGGTCCGGCAGTCTGCACGTCGAAGGAGACGCGGACCGGCTCCGGCAGTCCGGTGAACGGATGGTTCCAGAGCGCAGGGTCGGTGACACCGCGCCAGATGTCGGTGCTGTAGACGTCGCCGAATCCGCCCACGGGGTTCCACGTCGTGCGTTCCGTCCAGACCCAGAGATGGCCGATGCGCAGATCCCCGGTTCCCGGCACGTGCGCCTCGCGAAGCGTCCACGGGGAGCGCGGCCCCGCCGTGATGTCCTGCGTGACGCCGGTGAGCGCGGTCTGCGCGGGGAAGCTGTTGGTCGCGGTCACAAGCCAGACTCGTACCGACTCGTCCAGACCAAGCCGGGTCATGCGCCGGTAGATCTCGTCGCGCTCGTCGCGATCGCCGAACTCGCCGCGGAAGAGCTGCTGTCCCAGGCGGTCGAGCTCTTCGTGCTCGTACTGCCAGAACCCCACCTCCTTCCAGCCGGGCATATTGCCGAGCCAGGGCGCGTTCATCTGGTTCACGTTCGAGAAGTCGTAGCGGGTGGGCGCCGAGCGGCCCCATCCTTCGGTGTAGACGTGCCAGTCGAAGGACTGCGGATCGGTCGAGTAGACCGAAAGCACCGCAGCGGCAAAGGGGCGGTAGGAGACGCTGACCATGAAGCCTGCGCGCTCGAGCTCCCTCCGCAGCAGATCCCCTATGTCGCGCCGTTCGTCCTCCACGCGCGCGACGAGGCGGATGCGGATCGGCTGGCCGCCGTAGTTCCAGACGCCGTCGGACAGCGTCGCTCCCGCCGCGCGCATCGCATTCGCGATGAGCTCGCGCGCGTACTCCGGCTCATAGCTGAAGCCCGACCCTCGTGCGATGTCGAAGACCGTCAGATAGTCATAGTCGTGCGAGCTGACATGCGTGATCATCGGGCTCGCCATGCCCCGGTAGATCTCGCGCGCGATGAAGTCGCGGTCTACGAGGAACTGGACGGCCGTGCGGATCTCACGGATGGAGAACGGATTGAGCTCGCCGGCGGGAGCCGGCGCCGGGTTGAGCAGGAGCGAGACGGTGGACGCCGGCGCTTCGTACAGCGCGAAGTCGTCGTTCCCTCGCAGGCGCTGCGCCGCAGCCGTCTTGAGGCTGTAGAGGTAGAGGTCCATGCGTCCGGCTTCGAGGTCCCGCGGGGCGCGGTCCACGTCGAACGCCCGGAAGAGGATCCGGTCCGCCGCCGGTCCGGGCCGGTCGTGCGGCGGCTCGGCGAACGCGGAGAGTGCGCAGCCGAGAGCGAAGAGAGCCGCAAAAGCTCGAATCAGGTTCTTCTTCATAACGCTACTCCCGCCGCTGCATTTCGTCCCGGAGCCGGCGCACCTCGTCGAGCAGATCCAGGTAGAGCGTTTCTATGCTGCCGAAGCCGAACTCGGTGTAGTAGGAGGTCGAAGCCATATTGCCCGACTGGTCGTACACGGCCAGTCGCTGCGGCCCCTCGCCGGTGATCGGTACGTAGAGGCTCGTCGTGAATCGCCCCTCGAGGTTCGTCCGGGCCGACGCGATCGTAGCGTCCTCGAGCGTCACGAAGACGGTCATGTCCGGCTGGAAGTTGAACCCCTGGATGGAGATGTTCTGGCCGCCGGGGCCGGCCGGGGGCGAGACGAAGATATCGGGTGACCGCACGGGGCGCTGACGGGCGAAGCCGATTTTCTGGTTCACGCCGCCGAACTCCGCGAGGCGGGTGTCCGCCCACACCATGTAGACGTCGTTCTCCGTCGCCTCGATCGCGAAATAGTCGCCTATGAAGAGGCCCATCGGGAACCCGCGATTCGGATTGGACGGGAAGTCGGTCACCCTCGTGTCCGGCACCCGGTAGCCGAGCTCCTCGAGCTCGAATCCCCAGGTACGGCCCTGGTCCTCCGACTTCGTGTAGTAGATGTGGTACCTGATATGCGCCGGGTCGTCGCGCATGTCGCCCCACATGGCGTGCAGCGTGCCGTCCGGCGCGACCGAGATCGCCGGGAAGAACTGCAGCCTGTCCGTATCGTCTCCGTTCACGCGGACCGGTCGGCTCCAGGTCGCGCCCTGGTCGAGCGAGCGGATGAAGTAGATGTCCCCATCGTCTGCCGGGCGGTCCGAGGGGCGTCCGGTGTAGAGGACGTAGAGCTCGTCGTTCGGTCCAATCGCGGCCTGCGGGAATGCCGCCCCCCAGTAGCGGAAGAACGCGTTCCGGGGCCGGAAGCCGATCTCGTTGAAGACCGACGCGATAACCGGTTTGCTGAAAGTACGTCCGCCGTCGGTCGAGCGCGCCGCGTGGATCTCCGCGAGTCCCTCCATGCTTCCGTCGTCGGTGCTGTCGAGCCAGACGACATAGACCGACCCGTCGGACCCTACGAGCGGTTGGGCGCCCTGGACGACGCGGTCCGAACCAAAGACGCCCGGCGTGACCGCGTCGCCCGCCTGTCCGAAGACGCGGCGGACCGAGGTGCTGACCGGCACCGGCTCGCTCCACGTTCGTCCCTGGTCTTCGGATCGCACGAGCCGGATCGTCGTCGTCATCTGCCTTGGAAGGAGCGTCGGCAATTCCCCAATCCAGAAGATCTCGCTCGTGATCTCGAAGTCGGTGTAGACGAGGTAGATCACGTCGCGATCGGGGTCGCGATGGTGCGGGCCTACTATCTGCCACGGCTTGTCGAGGAACCCGGCGATGATGTCGCCGCGAAGTCGCCCCGACGGGTCGATGAGCTGATTCTCGAGGCGTACCTCGCTTCGCGCGGCGCTCACCGTCTCTTCCCACTCGTAGCCGCCGTCGCGCGAGATAGCCACCGCCATGCTCGAAACCATGTCTGCGAGCTGCAGCGGACCCACGGCGAACTCGTCTATGCCTATCGAGATCATGGCGAAGTAGACGTTCCCCTCACGGTCGAACTGGATGACCGGGTCGCCGCCGGAGACGCGATCGTCACGCAGGAAGGGAACCTGAAAGGGTCCCTCCCATGAGACGCCGCCGTTGAGGCTGACGTAGGCGGAGACCGCCGGGAAATTGTAGTCGATCGTGCCCATCACGATGTGGTCGGAGTCGTTCGGGTTCACGGCGATGTGCGGCTCGGTCTGGATGGGTGTCTGGCTGAAGTCCCGCGTGATCAGCAGGTCGCGGCTGAAGGCGGGGGCAGGGTCGCGAAAGGGAACGAGGAGTCCGCCGCCCATCGCCTGGAGAGCCGGGGATTGGAACGGAGCGGCCTGCCCTTCCGGGATGTTGGGGGGCGTGTAGAGGTGATCTCCAATACCTCCCCAGTCCATCCGCGTGAGGGTGTTGTATCCGGGTCTGATGTAGAGCCCAGGGTCGAGCCCCTCGAGCGTCAGCCAGGCGCGGCCGGACAGGAAGTCCTTGACCGGTTCCATGCTGCGCAGCAGATGGACGCTGCGGTCGGTCGGCTGTCGGGGTTCCGGAGCACGGGGCACGGCCGAAAGGCCTGCCGTCGTTGTCAGGAGCACGAGAAGCACGAGAGCTGCGATGCACGCAGGTGCGCGCCGCGGTGATTTTGCGAGAAGGTTCATTCCTGGTCTCCCTGTAGGATGTATCCAATGGCGTCGAGTCGTCGGATCACGGTCAGAAGCACTGCCTTGCGGAACGCCTCGAACCGGCGGTGGAAAGCCCACGATCCTCCAATGTAGTAGTCGCGGGCCCGCTCATCCGGATCATCGTACTCGGTCTCGAGCCACTCGAAGAGTGCCGGCGCCTGCCGGATCACGTTGTTCGCAACCGGGACGAGCGCGACCGGATCGGATATGGCCGCGAGCTCCCGGATCCGCCGCAGGTAGAGCTCGGCTTCAGCGCGGTTGCTCGGTATTTCCTTGCGCAGCTCGGCGAGCAGACGTCGGTCCGCCTCGACCTGAATCGCGAGATCCCGTACCGTCAGGGGCTCCGGCAGCTCGATGGGCGCCCGATGGATTTCCGAGAAGATATCCTCGACGACGATCGCCTCGGGGCGTTCGTCGTCGTCTTCCACGGCCGCGGTTTGGTCCGCCTCGGCTTCGGCCTCGTCTGTCTCCGCTTCGGGTTCGCCGTCGGGTTCGCCGTCGGGTTCGCGAGGCTCCGGCGCTTCGTCGCTCGAGTTCCGCTGTGAGTCGTCTGGGGGCTCCGAGCCCTCGTCATTCGCGCCGGCCACGGGCTGCGACCCGTCGGTCGACCCGGCATCCTCCACGGCCGGCTCGTCGTTCTGTTCATTCTGCTCTCTGATGCCGAACGCCCGGGCCTCAGGGGCGGCGAGCACGAGGGCAAGGAGCGCTATCAGCGCGATAGAGGGCGTGCGTGCCCTCCGTCCGGTGTTGCGGGTATCTGTCATGGTTGTCCTCATATTCGCCCGCCGCGGCGAATGATCTCCTCCGCGCGATCGAGGTAGGGATCCTCACCGGCACGAATGGTCGCGAGATCCGGTGGCGGAAGCTCAACATCCGGTACGATCCCCTCGCTGTGGAGCAGCCTTCCCTTGGGCGTCAGGTAGCGGGCGACCACGAGGTGGAGCAGACCTCCGGACGGCAGCGGCACGACCTGAGCGACCTGCGATCCCCCGCGCGTCGTCGCGCCGACGATTCGTGCCCGGTCGTACTCGCGGAGCACCTGGGCGAGCACTTCGGCGACGCCGGAGGTGCGGCTGTCGGTGATGACGACGACAGGCTGCCGATACGCCGCGATGGCATCCGGGCGATGCGGTATGGGAAAGCTCTCCTCCCGGGTGACAATCGTTCCGAGCTGCGTCGGTCCGAGGAACCACTGAGCGAGGACGACCATCGCCTCCGGGCTCCCGGTGCCGATGCCGCGAAGGTCGAGCGCGATGCCGCTCGTCGAGAGAAGCGAAGGAAGGGCACGCGAGGCCTGCTGCACGAGGTCGACAGTGATCGCCGGCAGCCTGATGTAGCCGATTCCGGGCCTGATGACCCGCGCGTCGACGCTCGGGCGAAGGTCTATGCGGCCGCGCGTGATCGTCACGTCGCGGTCCTCCCCGTCCGGGTCGCGGAGCGTGAGCGTGACCTCGGTGCCTATTGGACCCCGGACACGGTCTGCGACTCCCTGCGTCCCCTCCTCTTCCGCGAGGGGCTCACCGTCGACCGCGACGATGGTATCTCCCGGGAGAACCCCGGCCTTCTCAGCGGGTGCTTCGCGGAAGGTGCCGGTCACGACGACCCCAGCTTCCCTGAAATCGCTGATCATCACGCCGACGCCGGCGTACTCCTCCTCCCGTTGCCCCGTAGCCGCTGATGCGAGCTCCGGGACGATCGACGGAGGGATGATGAAGGTGTCGTCGTTTTCCAGACGTCCGAGCATCTCGCCGATCGTCTCGTACGCGCTCTGCGCATCCGGTGCGCTCTGTACCCGTGGACGGAACTCTTCGCGCATCGCGTCCCACGAGACGCCGCCGAAACCATCGTCAACGTAGTACTCGGCGACCGCCTCCCAGACTGCGTCGAAGTCGTCGACCGGGGTCGGATCCTGCGCGCTGAGCGCGGCAGCCGACAGCAGAGAAACGAGAACTAGAAGGAGCGGGCGTCCCGCTCCGGATATGCTCTTCACCTTGGGAACCCCATCCACAAAATAGGCCGTTCGTACCGGAGGGTCAATCAACCCGGCGCGCGGCCCCTCTCCCGCCGGCCGGCGGCGGTTCCATTTCGTTTCCCACTTTGCGGGCGCGCTCGGCGTGGTCGAGATCCACCCCGAGCGCAAGACCGATCTCGACAAGGAGGTTCCACCCGGCCGCGAGTTGGACGTAGGACGAGCCTTCGGTGAGTTTCGGAATCCGGATCGTCTGGAACGGCGTCTCATGGTCTGCAATCGCGACAACCTTCAGTCCGACGCCCCGGACCAGCACGTCACGAAACTTCTCCGCATCGTCGGGAATAGGATCCACGACGACGACCAGATCATCAGGGTCCATTACCTCTTCTATGCCGTGAACCGCGTAGGTTCCTTCCAGAAAATCGGCCTTCCTGCGCGTGATCTCGTTCGTCTTGAGCGTCAGCTCTTCGGCCACACCGTCGTTGAACCCGGCGAAGTAGACGGTGGGCGCGGCCGTCGCCGCGCGGACGATGTCCGCGTCGATGGAAAGTGTGAGCGCCGCCTCGAACGCGTCGGCAAGCTCGTCGGCCGGCACCTCTCGAGGCTTCCCCGCGATGCGGCGCACGAGCGACTCGTAGACGAGCGCCTGTTCGACGACACTTTTCGTCGCGGCGACCGCTTGCTCGGCTCCGCAGCTGAGAACGAAGGTTGCACTACACAGCGATTCGAGCACCGTGCCCTCGTGAGCCGTGAGCGCGTAGCGATGCTGATTGCTCCTCTCCGCGAGCACGCGAGCGAGCCCGATCACCTCACTCGTACGCCCGGAGTTCGACGCGAGGAATACCGCGTGGCGGGAAAGGTCGTAGCGCGCCGCCTGACGCGCGCCCTCGGTATGGATCACGCAGTCGATGCCGAGCTCGAGTGCCGTCCGGATCGCCTGTTTCGCCGGGTAGATCCGACTCGACCCTTCTCCGGTCAGCAGGAGCCGCCCCGTTTCGGCCACGGCGGAGGCGACATCGTCGGTCTGCGCGGGGTCGAACGTCCGAACGATCGTCGGGGTTTCCATCATCTCGCGCGCAAGCGCGTACCCGGTGTAACGGTCTATCTGGTCCATCTCGTCCTCCCTGCGGATCGGCGCCCTCGTCAGCGATCGCGCACCGCACGCACCCGTTCGGCGAAGCGGTGCGTTTCCTCGCGCACTCTCCCGACGAAGTCGTTCTCTTCGATCGTGCCGATCGTCGCGGTCATCTCCTCCGCCGAGCGAAAGGTGACCGCCCGGAAGGGGTTGTCGAAGTCTTTCCTTCGTGTTTCGTAGACCTGTTGTTCGATGTAGGACTGGGTCTCGAGCGCCCCGTCGAGGATGAGCTCGAACTCTCTCCGGTCGATCCGATGGACCTGTCTCACGCGACAGAGGAGCGCATACGCGTGTCGCGCACGCTCGATCGGGTACTCGCGCCACAGCTCGTCGTAACGCTCGTGAATCGCCTCCCAGCTCGTAAGTGTCCCCGCTCGCACGTTGTCGCGCAGCCGGTCTACCGCCGTGGCGGGAGCGAGCTGTCCACCAAGGTTCACCCACTCTCTGCTCGCGCCCGTTCCCACGTTCCCGGCGAGCGTTTCTGAGGAGGCCTCCGGATTCCGCTCGAGGTAGTCGAGAAGCGCGTTTGCGCCGTAGAACTCGAGCATTCGGCGGTAGGCGTGGTAGCCTCGGCGCGCCCGGAGAATGACCGTCGGTCTGCGAGCCCGCTCAAGACCCTCTACGGGAAGCGGCTCTTCATCGAGCCTCGACTCCGGATCGTGCAGGGTGTCGCGACCCGCCCATTGCTCGAGCAGTTCGATCGCCCGGATGAGCTCTTCCGCAGTGTCCGGCGCGAGGTAGGAGAACTCGATGTGCTGCGTCTTGCGAGCTCGCCGGTCGCGGTCGTGGAACTTCCACGTGTTGCGTGCGAGGGCGTACATGTTATGGATCCACCAGAATGCGGGTGTCACTTCGAGGCGGTCGAGCGAGTAGTTGTTGTTGACGAGAGCGAAGGGCAGCGGGATGTCGAGCTCGGCCGGGTAGTCCGCCTTTGCGATCAGGACGAAGGAGGCGAAGCGCGAGGAGTGCTTGAGGCTGGTGGAGAGTCCGGGCCAGAAACCACGGCCGGCAACGATCTCGTTGTCGTTCGCCCGGCTGTTGTGGTTGGATCCGATCGTCGCTCCTGCGGCGATGTTGCTCTGCCCGAGCACGAGCGAGGCGACCAGGAACGAGTTGTTGTGGTGCTGTTCGTGGGCGGGGAAGATAAGGTTGTTCAGGACTTCGCAGCAGGAAATCGTCGAATTGTCACCGAGAAAGGAGTTGATGAGGCGCGCCCCGTACTTCAGGTGGGAATTGTCGCCCAGCAAAAAGCGCACCGCCTTGCAGCCGTAGAAGATGTGGCAGCCGTACCCGATGATCCCGTTGACGAGCTCGACTCCTTCGCCAATTTGTGAAGGCTCATCTGCCGACGAGTTGATCGTCAGGTTCTTGAGTTTGTTCGCGCCCTTGATATAGCAGTGCGAGCCAACCTTGACGTCCTTCAATATGCGCGAGTTCTTGATGACGCAATGATCGCCTATCGTTGCGTAGTACCCCCGTCGGCTGTCTACACGGGCCTGGGTCATGGACTTGAGAGCGTTTATCAAGGCGTGGTCGTCGCGGTACTTCGCCCAGAGGTACGCGTCGGCGCTCAGCATCCCGTCGAACGGCATGATGCATCGGCTGCCCGCTTCATTCATCACGTCGAGCCATACCCGCACCGATTCCGGCTCACCGTCCTTGATGGTGCCGTTACCGAATTTCGCGTGGTTCGTCGTGTGGACTTCATCGAGGTTGAAGAGGATGCAGCGGTTCCCGACGATCGTGTGCGCGAGGTAGTGGACGTCATGGACGGCACAGTCGTCGCCTATGTCCGCGGACATGATGAGGCTGTTGGTGATGCCTACCGGCATCTGCAGGTCGTGAAACTCAAGTGTCTGGTGCTGGATGCGCCCGAGCCGGATCAGGCCGTAGAAGCGGTTGTTCTTCACCTGCCCGGGGTCGAAGGGGTCCGAGACGAGAAAGTGGTCCCAGTTATCGGCGTAGTTGTTGTTCTTGACGAGGGTCTCCACCTCGTCCGAGCGAAGCGCCCTCCACCCCCCGGCCGGCGGCACGACCTGCGTGTTGCGCAGGGAGTACTCATCGCTGCCGGCGGGGAGGTACTCTAGCGGGATGAACCGTCGCCCGATGTCACCTCCGGCAAGCAGGCGCACCTCATTCTCAGTCGCTGACTCGCTCATGGGCGATGATAGCGCGGAGGCGGAGTGAGTGCAAAGCGGCTATGCTACGGTCAGGCCTCAGGGACGGAGTCGGACAGTTCATCGTACTTGGAGAGCTCTGCGGCGACGTTCTCCTGAAGATTCCGAAACTCCTTCTCGATGGGTGCCGTGTGATTCTTGAAGAGTGTGACGCTCGGAAGCGATGAGCTCTCCCATCTCTCGAGTTGGTCGATATTGCGATCGATGTTGGATAGCAGGATCTTCTTCTCGTTGTCCCTCAGCTTGGACTGGTTGATCTTCTCCTTGAGCTCGTGAAACGACGTCATGACGCTCTGAATGGTTGCCTGGAGCTCATCCCGCTCCTTGAGAACCTTCATCCGCTTCATGACCCAGAACACAACTGCCGCGATGACGACGATACCGATGATGATCCAAACCATAGTTGCTCCTTCAACCCTCCCGGTCTACCCGGTGGTTGCTTCCAAGATCGCACATTTGTCACTGAATTGGTACCGGCATTCACAATTTCTCGGCGGCGGGCGACAGCGGTCCAGGCCGCACGCGCGAGCCGCTCGGCTTACGGCAAAGGCGCATCTTCCTGGTCTTCTGCGATAATCGCCGCAAGTGTGTCTACCGCCCAGATGATGCGGTCGATGTCCGCGTCCGGTAGTGTCTGTATCGCCGCGATGAGATGCGCAGGAACCGGTGGCGGGATCTCCGTGAGGAACCGGATGCCCTTCTCCGTGATCTGCAGGTGGACCTGGCGCCGGTCGGTTTCGGAGCGCGGGCGCTCGAGCAGTTCCTGGCGCACGAGCCGGTCGACGATGCCGCTCACCGTGCTGTTGTT
>SLST01000375.1 GCA_007130265.1 Spirochaetales bacterium | reverse complement strand
TTCGCACTCGCCTCCGCCGCGGCGATCGTGTAGTACGCCGGCACGACGGCGTCCGCGGTCGCGAGCTCGATCTCTGCGACCGTTACGCCTGCCGCGGCGATCACGTCGCGCATGCGTCTGTACGCCGTGGCGGTCCGCTCGTCGAGACCGAGCTCGCCACCGAGGAAGGCGACACGCCTCACCTCATCAGCCGGCCCGGAACCGGCATCCGGCAGACTCACCGAGGTCTGGTCCATGGCGTCAACACCCGATGCCGCCGCGCAGGCCTCACGCAAGAGCTCGAGGTTCCAGGAGAGCAGCCCCGCGACTTCGAGCGACGAGGCGTACGCGACGAGGCCGTAGCGGGAGAGCATCCCGTAGGTGGGCTTCAGGCCGTAGACTCCGCAGAAGGCGGCGGGCTGACGCACCGACCCACCGGTATCCGTACCGAGCGCGAGCGGCACCATGCCGGCGGCGACCGCGGCGGCGGATCCGCCGGACGAGCCGCCTGCGACGCGGTCGGCGTCCCAGGGGTTGTTCGTCGGCCCGCCGGTCGAGTGCTCGGTAGCCGAGCCCATGCCGAACTCGTCGAGGTTGGTCTTTCCGACCGGCACCATGCCGGCCGCGACGAGCCGCGCGACGACCGTCGCGTCGTAGGGCGCGACGTGGTTCGCGAGGATCCTGCTGCCGCAGGAGAGCTGAAAACCGCGCACGGCGATATTGTCCTTGACCGCGAGCGGCAGATTCGCGAGAGGACTCGCACCGGCGGGGGTGCGGCGTCGGCCGGTATCGATCTCGAGAAAGGCGTTGATTGACCCATCGCGGCTGCGCAACGCGTCCTCGTAAGCGTCCGCGGAGGTCACGAGTAGATTATGCCAGCTTTCGAGTTTCGATGCGCTCATGCGAAGCGGCCCTACAAGACGTTCGGAATGGCGATGAACCGGTCCTCGAGGTCGGGCGCCTGTTCGAGGATGTCATCGGCAATCGACGCGTCGGTGCGCGGATCATCCCGCCGGAGGCGGTTCCCCTCCTGCAGCGCGTGTGTGGTCGGCTCGAGACCGGTGATATTCACCGCGTTCATCGCGGAGAAGTACTCGAGGAGCTCGGAGATGCCACGCTCGAGCCGGTCCCGCTCGTCATTACTGATGTCGAGGAGCGCGAGCTCTGCGGTCAGATCTATCTCGCTGCGATCCATGCCATGGCAATATGCATGCCGATGGAAGCGATGTCAAGCAAGGAGATCAAGCAAGCGCGGCGGTGACGGCGCTGCGCAGCTCATCGGAGGAGAACGGCTTGGCGAGGCTCGCGATCGCGCCGTAGTGCTGGACGAGCCGACTGATCGACTCTTCCTCGAACCGCACCTGGCCGGACATTACGATGATGGGCAGCTGCGGAACCTCACCGCGAATCTCCATAATCGTCTCGATGCCCCCCTTCCGGGGCATGACAAGATCGAGCAGAAGGAGATCGTACGATGAGCTGCGAAGCGCGGCGATCGCCTCCGCACCGCAATGGACAGCCGTGACCAGGTGGCCGTCGGGACCGAGCAGCCGCGAAACGACCGTACAGATCTGCTCGTCGTCATCCGCGATAAGTATCCGACTCATACGCGCCACCTGCTCAGTCCGCGGTCCGAGTACGCAAAGAAGCCCCGAATTTGACAAGCGGTGGGGGACAAAGTATGCTCACGCAATGGTTCACCCGTGGATGCACAGTACACAGTATGCACGGGAAGGTAAAGAGCAGGACATTGGACACGCATAAAGAGGAACCAACAACGGCCACCGCCGGCACGAAACGCGAATTCCCGAGCATTCACTTCTACGACCAGGACTTCGTTGATATCTACAACCAGACGTGGGCGTGGTCCCCGGATTTCTGGCGGAAGGCCCATGCCCGCAGCAGGATCGAGCACCGGTTCTTCGCGCATCCGGAGAGCACGTCGCTTTCGCAGTTCGACTCGGTGATGGCGACCTTCTTCCTCGTCTACAGCAACCGGATATACCCGGCCGGCTCGCAGCTGGATAATTTCTACGCGAAGCAGGAGGAGTCGGGAGCGATTCGGGGCGAATACGGGATCCGCGACGGTCGTCCGGTCACGACCAGGGAGAACCCGGAGGGTGTACACCCGCCGCTCTTCTCGTGGGCCGAGTACAATATCTACCACAAGATCGGCAACAAGAAGCGGATCCGCGAGGTCATCCCGGTTCTCGAGAAGTACTACGCGTGGCTCGAGGCCACGTTCAAGGACGACTCCGGACTCTACGCGGTGCCGCTTGCCGCGACGACGATGATGAACTCGCCGCGGAAGGGCGCCTGGTACCCGGTCGACTTCAACGCACAACAGGCGCTCAACGCGCTCTACATGGCGCAGCTCGGGGAGATCCTCAACGACAAGGAGATCAGCTTCCGGTATAACCGGCATTTCTTCTCGCTGAAGACCCGCATCAACAATCTGATGTGGAATGACGAGGACGGGTTCTACTACGACCTGGACAAGAAGCACGAACAGGTGCGCGTGAAATCGATCGCGAGCTTCTGGACGCTTCTCGCGGAGTTGCCGAACGAGGACAAGTCGGAACGGCTCATCGCACACCTGAGCAATCCGGAAACCTTCGGCGCGGAGAATCCTTTTCCGTCGCTCGCGCTGAACGAGGAGCAATTCTCCGAGCGGGGGACCGGCTTCCGCGGATCGGTCCTGAGCCCCTTCACCTTCATGGTCATCAAGGGGCTCGAAAAGTATGGAAAGTACGAGTTCGCCCGGGAGTGCGCAATCCGTCACCTCTACTACATTCTGGATACGCTCCATCCGGAGGGCAAGGACAGGGGGAAGGTCTGGGAGGCGTACCTGCCACGCAAGGACGGTGCGGCCCAGTGGCCCGGGAAGCGCGACTGGCCACGCCCCGACTACCTGCCCTACGTCGGCCTCGCCACGGTCACGCTCATGATCGAGAACACGATCGGGCTGTACGTGAGCCTGCCGCGCAAGACCGTCGACTGGATCGTACCGACGCTCGAGATCATGGGGATCGAGAACCTCGCGTTGAAGCGCAACATGATCACGATCCTGAGCAACAAGAGCGGCCGAGGCTGGGAAATACGCCTCGAGAGCGAGAAACTCTACTACTTCACGATCGACGTGCTCGGTAAGAAGCGCAAGACGCTGCCCATCCCGTCGGGCAAGTGCAGCATGCTTATCGACAAGCTGTAAGAGACGATCAAATGCGCTCATCGGTCGTCACGCTCGTCCTTGGGCGAAGCCGTCAGCACGACGGTGCCGCAGCCGCAGGCGATCTGCAGGACAAAGAAGCCGGCCATCGACAGCCCGAGCCAGATGATCGATGTCGCGACCTGCGAGACGAATGGCGAAGCTACCCGGGGATGACACCGGTTCGGCAGACCTCGGCGTACCAGCGGCCGCTCTTCTTGACGATCCGCTCCTGCGTATCATAGTCGACGTAGACGAGCCCGAACCTCTTGGACAGGCCGTATTCCCACTCAAAGTTGTCGAGGAAGCTCCAGACGAAGTAGCCGCGCACATCGCAGCCGTCGTTGCGAGCGCTGTTCAGGTGCCGCAGGTACGCGCTCAGATACGCTATTCGGTCAGTGTCGTCGACCTCCGCCTCCGCCCTGCGGTCGTCGTAGGCGGCACCATTCTCCGTGACATAGACCGTCGGGTTGTCGTACTCGTCCCTGATCCAGGCGAGGATGTCGTACAGCCCGCTCGGGTAGACCTCCCAGTCCATGTCGGTGAAGAGCGCCCCCTCGTAGACCGGCTTCATGAGCCGGAACCCGATGTAGGGCAGAAAGGTCCTGCGCGCAATGTACCGTGAGTAGTGGTTCACGCCGATGAAGTCGAGTGGAGCGCGAATCGTCTCCATGTCTCCGGGACGGATCCCCCGATTGAGAAGCCGGATCACCGGGGCGAGTCCGGGCGGGTAGCATCCCTTGAGGATGGGGTCCATGAACAGGCCGTTGACCGCGGCGCTCATCCGCCGAGCAACGCGCTCGTCGGTCGCCCGAAGCGGATGCACCGGAGAGAACGCATTCGCGATACCCACCTCGCTCTCCGGCACGAGCGCGCGGATCGTTTTCACCGCCAACCCGTGCGCGAGAAGGAGGTGGTGTAGCGCGCGAACCGCCTTGAGCGGATTCCGGTATCCCGGGGCGTGTCGACCGGCGAGATAGCCCGCGCCGATCACCGAGAGCGGCTCGTTGAGCGTAATCCACCGACGAACCCGGTCACCGAGGCGCCCAACCACCGCCTGTGTGTACTCGACGAAACGGAAACAGGTGCGGCGATTCGTCCACCCGCCGTCCGCCTCGAGCGCAAGCGGGAGATCCCAGTGGAAGAGCGTGACGTACGGCTCAACCCCCAGCTCGAGCAGAAGGTCGACGAGGCGTTCGTAGTGGTCGAGCCCCGTTTCGTTGACCGCTCCGCTCCCGTCCGGGACGACGCGGGGCCACGAGATGGAGAAGCGGTAAGCGCCGACCCCGAGCCGCGAGAGGAGCTGCAGGTCGTCGGCGTAACGGTGGTAGTGGTCGCACGCCACATCGCCGGTCGTCCCATCGCGGATCACGCCCGGCCGGCGCGAGAACTCGTCCCAGACCGACGGTCCCCGGCCCTCCTCGGCGACGGCGCCCTCGATCTGGTAGGCCGACGTGGCACACCCCCAGACGAAGCCGCGCGGAAAGGCCGTCACACCGGGAACCGGTCCAGGTCCGTCAGGTCGATACCGTCGAGCTCTGCGATCGTGATGAAGGCAAAGGTAAGCACCTCGGTCCCCTCTTCGAGGTGCCCGCCGTGCGCGACGTGCAGATCAGAGTAGTCGATATGGGCGTGAACTCGGCCGCCGAGGATACCACCGGTCACGTTGAGGATATCGTACGCTCCCCCCGCGCGCACGTAGTCGTTGCCGGGCGGGAGCTTCGTCGTGCGCACGACGTGCGTGTGATAGGTCCGGATGGATCCCACGCCGCAGAGGATCGACGCGTGTTCGATCCCCGCCTCCCTCGCGAACTCCTCGAGCCCGCGAAGCAGGTCCTCCCCGTTGGACAGCCGCACAAGATGAATCTTCCTGATGTTTCCGGTTTGCCAGGTCATTTTCCTTGCCTCCTAATCCCATACTCTTCTCGAAACCAGTTGATGATCCGCCCGGAGATGCTGACCTCGCCGGGGACCTCCGGCAGCTCATCTGCTGCGTACCAGCCGGCGTGGACGATCTCGGCCGGGTCTATGATGAGCTCGCCGGAATCGTGCTCGGCAGTGAATCCGAGCATGAAGGAGTGCGGAAAAGGCCACGGCTGGCTGTCAAAGTACCGGACGTTGCGGACGGTAATCCCGACCTCTTCGTACACTTCACGGGCGACGCACTGCTCGGCGGACTCGCCCGGCTCGACGAAACCGGCGAGGATGCTGTGAAACCGGCCACGGAACCGAGGGGACTGCGCGAGCAGAAGCCTGCGGTCGCGGACGACGCCGACGATCATCGCCGGAGCGAGCCGAGGGTACTGCGTACAGCCGCACTCCGGACACCGTTTGACGCACTCGCTGTGAGCCGGCTCGGTTGCGGCGGCGCAACGCGAGCAGAATGCGCTGTCCCGGTCCCAACTCACGATCTGGATCGCCCGGCTCACGAGCATGAGCTCCTCGTCGGGCGTGATCCCGTAGAGCTCGCGGTAGCCGATCTCCTCGTAGCGTGCCGGGAGACTCACGCCGGCAGCCGCGGCCGCGTAGACCGGCTCGCCGTCGTATTCGGCAATCTGATGGAGTGCGGTTGGCACGTCGGCGGATGCGTCCTGCAGCTCGGCGACTCGCGGCAGCCTGACACGCGAGTCGCGCGGCGCAACGAAGACCCCATCCGCTCCGACGAGGAGTACCGGTCCGTCGTCGAGGGCCGTGGCGTGCGGATCCGGCACGCGGCGATAGCAGACGAACGGATCCGGGCGAAGCGGGTCGATCATGTCACGGAGGCCTTCGCAAGAATACGCCACAGGAGCCCGGGTGCGTGGCGGCGGAGCAGGAGCGCAATCCTGAGCCTGGGTGACATCGAGACGAGGAACTCGCGTCTGCGCTTCGCTACCCCGACGAGGATCTCCACGGCGCAGGACGCTGCGTCGTCACCGTGTTCCTGATTCGAGTCGAGCACGCCGTGCTCCGCGCCGGTCTCCGTCACCGCGTGCGTACTGATCTCCGTGCGCACGAAACCGGGCGCGGCAAGCGAGATCGAGAGGCCGGACGGCTCGAGCTCGCCCCGCATGGCGTCGAAGAGCCCGTGCAGCCCCGCCTTTGCCGCCGCATACGCGGTGCGCCGAGGCGTTGGGATCATCGCGGCGAGGCTGGTGACCGCGACGATGTGGCCGCTGCCGCGATGCTTCATCCGCGCCGCGACGGCGTGCGTGAGCCACATCGTGCCGATGAGGTCGACTCGGATGACGCGTTCAAGCGTCGACGGGTCGGCCTCAACGAAGGTCGACCGTTGACTGATACCCGCATTATTGATGAGGATGTCGATCCCGCCGAGCTGTTCCCAAGCGCGGGCTGCGACCTCACCGATCAGGTCACACTCGGCGAGGTCGAGCGACAGCGCCGAGACCGATGCGTGCCTCCGTTCGAGCTCCTCGAGGCGGTCGGTTCGACGCGCGCTTGCGAGCGTCCTCACCCCTGCGGCACCGAGTGCCTCAACGAGGGCTGCGCCGATCCCGGAGCTCGCTCCGGTAACCCAGACGCTCTTGTCCTGGAAATAGCCCTGCCAGCTCTGTTTGTACCGGCGCATCATTCATGGTCCTCGAAGTCTTCGGCCGGCGGCACGTCGGCCTTCGTGAGCGAGCACAGGACGATATCGGTGAGCGGCGTGATCCTCGCGATACGATTTGCCTGGCGTTCGACCATACGCTCGAAGAGGTTGCGCACGAACCGCCCGTTTCCGAAGCTCTTGTCGCGCCGCGAGTGGAAGTCGGTGAGCAGGCGGAGGATCGCCTTGCGGGCCGGCCCGGTGAGCGTGAACGAGGCGTTCTTCATGAAGAGGTCGAATATCCTCAGTAGCTGCTCAGGCTCATAGTGGTCGAAGTAGAAAAACCGGTTGAACCGACTCTTGAGCCCCGGATTGGAGTTGATGAACTCCTTCATCTCGTCCGGATAGCCTGCCACGATCACCGCAAGCCGCTCCCGGTTGTCCTCCATCCGCTTGAGCAGCGTGTCGATCGCCTCCTGCCCGAAGTCCTTGTCGCCCTTGTTCATCGCGAGCGTGTACGCCTCGTCGATGAAGAGCACGCCGTCCATCGCCTCCTGCGTGACCTCTTCGATCTTGATCGCCGTCTGCCCGACATAGCCTGCCACGAGCCCGGCACGGTCGGTCTCCACGAGATGCCCCTCCTCGAGCAGCCCAAGGCAGCGGTAGACTTTGCCCAGCAGCCTCGCGATCGTGGTCTTTCCGGTACCCGGTGGGCCGTGAAAGACCGCATGCAGGCTTACCGGGGTAACCGGCAGATCGCGTTTCTCCCGCTCCTGCTGCACCTTGATGAGGTTGACGAAGGTCTTGATCTGCTCCTTGATCTTGTCCATCCCGATCAGCGCGTCGATCTTCTCCATCACCTCCTCGAGGGTCTCTTCGGGCTCCTTCTCGCGCTCCTTCTTCCTTGCGATCTTCTTCTCTTTCCTCTCACCAACGGCGGCGACGGCCTCGGTGTCGCCGTAGATGATGGTCCGGATCTTCTTCAGCGCGGACTCTCGCTGCGGGTTGATCTCTCCGTCCGCCTTGACCGCAACCTGCGCGAAGCTGTTATAGGTGGCCGCTACACGGTCGAAGTGCGAGGTGTCCTCTTCGTCGTCGTACCGCTTGAGGTAGTTGAGGCTCTTCAGCGACCCATTGACGCTTCTGCGCGCGACCTTCTGGATTTCGTTGTTGAAGGTGTGCCAGTGCGAGAGGATCGCCTTGCGGTGATGGAGCGGAAGCGAGTCGTAGCGGAAGAGGTCCTCCACGAGCCTGCGATCCTCGACAATTCGCTGGCGAAGCGGCATGAATACCATGGAGATGAACAGTCGCGCCTCCTCGGGTACCTCAGGCTCGTCCCGGATTGACAGGTGCGAAAGCACGAGCAGGTCGTCGACCATTTGCTTCAGAAAGGTGGGCTCGCCGTTGAACTGCTTGTAGTCGCTGACGCTTACGTAAATCTTCTTCGCTTCGGCATGCAGAAAGCCCAGATTGGCGAGTCGACCCTCGGCGCTGCCCGACTCCTGGCCAATCTCCGCGATTGGCGCTTCGATCTTCTGCGTGAGGTTGTTCAGGAAGGTGTTGACCTGGTTCGTCTTCGTGACCGCGGTCAACGTGACCTCGCCCTCGATGAGCTTGATGGTGATGCGCGTCGACGAGTATCCGCGCTTGGTCTCGACGGAGATCACGTTCTCGTAATCGAGCGCCTCGGGCGGATTCCTGCTCTTCCCGGAGATCAGAAAGAGCAGTCGGCGGTCGGTGATACAGAGCAGGCCCGGTGCCCCGGACCCGGTTCCGGTGATCCCGATGCCCTGGTAGAAGCCCTCGAGCACGTTCTCGACGCCCTCTGCCTCCTGCAGGTTCCTCCCGAGCGTGCTGAGGATGTTCTTCTTGAACGAAACGTGTGTCCAATTGGGTATCTGCTGAAGCTCACCCTCCAGGTCCCTCGCCGTCGGCATACCCGTACTTAACCACGGATGGATGATTTTTTCCAGCTCGCGGCGCCGGGCCTTTCCGGTGGCCGGACGATCGTCGCGGCCGCAGATGACAGGACGTCGGCTTTCGAGTAGCTTCTCGCTCAATGGAATCGCGAATCGGGGAGCTCGCGGCGCTCGGAACGGCGATCTGCTGGACGATCACGGCACTCTCCTTCGAGTCCGCCGGCAGGCGAATCGGCTCGCTAGTGGTGAACATCGTCCGTCTCGTGATGGCCGCAGCGCTCTTCGCGCTCTACGGCTGGGCGGTGCGCGGCATGGCGATCCCGCTCGACCTGCCGTCGACCGCCTGGGTCTGGCTCGGTCTCTCCGGCCTCGTGGGGTTCGTGATCGGCGACCTGCTTCTCTTCCAGGCATTCGTCGACATCGGCGCGCGCGTGAGCATGCTGATCTACGCCTCCGTGCCTCCGCTCACGGCGGTCCTGGGGTTGATCGTGCTGGACGAGACGCTCGGGGTGCTGGGCATCGCAGGCATGGTGCTCACGGTTACCGGCATCACGATCGTCGTGGCGAAGCGGGCGTCCGAAGCCCATGCGCCGACGCGGAAACGGGCGCGCGGCGTCCTCTTCGCCTTCGGCGGGGCGCTCGGGCAGGCCGGAGGCCTGATCCTGGGCCGGCTGGGGGCCGGCCGGACGTTCGACGCATTTGCCGCGACGCAGATCCGCGTGCTTGCCGCAATCGCGGGGTTCGCGCTGGTATTCACGCTCTCGCGGCGGTGGCGAACGGTCGCACCGGCGATCCGCGACGCCGGTGCGATGGCTCGGGTCGGCCTGGGGGCGGTATTCGGGCCCTTCCTGGGGGTCTCGCTCGGGCTCTTCGCCGCACAGAACTCGACGGCCGCGGTTGCGTCGACGATCATGGCGCTCGTGCCGGTGCTGATCATCGCGCCGGCGGTGATGCTTTTTCGAGAGCGGATCACGATGCGGGAGGTCGCAGGGGCGATTGTCGCGGTGTCAGGCGTGGCGATGCTCTTCTGGTGATGGGCTCCCGATCGCCGAGACGGGCCGCTACGAGAGAATCGACGCGCGGACCGAGAGCCCGGGAATCGAGACGAAATGCGGGTCCGTCGTGACGACGGTTGCCTTGGCGCGCATCGCGGCGCCGGCGATGAGGAG
>SLST01000450.1 GCA_007130265.1 Spirochaetales bacterium | reverse complement strand
TCAGGTCATCCTTGACTCTCACGTAGAAAACTCCGGTCTGCATGTTGTCTCCTCGCTTACGCTCGTTCGGTTCCTCGTTGTAGGTATCGTTCTCGTACTGCACATGAACCGCCTTTTTCAGTACGTTGCTCGGTACAATCCGAGGTGATACTACCACAGCTAGGGCTTCAGGAGAATAGGTCGAGAGGAGACCGTATGGAAGCGTACACATTTCCGCTTGAGAGATTCGGCGGGCCGTCCCGCGTCAATCGCCTGAAGGCGACCGCAGATCGCGGTCCGACTCCGTGTCTCTACATCGATCTCGACGTTGTGGAGTCGCAGTACCGACGACTCCGCGACGCGATGCCGTACGCGGACGTCTTCTATGCCGTCAAGGCCAACCCGGCGCCCCAGGTCGTCGAACTGCTCACCCGCCTCGGGTCGAGCTTTGACATCGCCTCGCGTTACGAACTCGACCTGGTTCTCTCCTTTGGCGTTGACCCTGCTCGCATCAGCTACGGCAACACGATCAAGAAACGCACCGACATCGCGTACGCGTATGAGCGAGGCGTGCGGCTCTACGCCTGCGACGCGGAGGACGATGTGCAGAATGTCGCCGAGCTCGCCCCCGGCTCGCGCGTGTTCTTCCGCGTATTCACGCAGGGCACCGGATCAGACTGGCCCCTGTCGCGAAAGTTCGGCGCGCATCCGGAGCTGATTCTCGAGATGGCTCGACTTGCGGCCGAACGTGGGCTCGAAGCCTACGGGATATCTTTCCACGTCGGCAGTCAACAGCGCGACATTGGTGAGTGGGATGACGCGATTGCGCGCACCAAGATGCTCTTCGAGGATCTCGCCGCAGAGGGCATTCACCTGGAGATGATCAATGTCGGCGGTGGTTTCCCGGCGGCGTATCTCGATCCGACCCATCCGGTCGAGGTCTACGCCGGCGAGATCACCCGCTTCCTCGAGGAACGTTTCGGCGAGGGTCTCCCGCGAATCATCACGGAACCGGGACGGTACCTCGTCGCGGATGCCGGAGTACTCGTCAGCGAGGTGATCCTGATCACAAAGAAGGCCCGGCAGAACCTCTACCGCTGGGTCTATATAGACGCCGGCCTTTTTGGTGGATTGATCGAGGCGATGGGCGAGGCCATCAAGTTTCCCATCTTCTTCGAGGGCGACGGCTCCGCGGAGGAGATCATCCTCGCGGGTCCGACCTGCGACAGCATGGACGTGCTCTACGAGACGCACAAGTACACGATGCCGAACCGGGTGAAGTCGGGAGACCGACTCTACGTCTTCACGACCGGGGCATACACGCACAGCTACAGCTCGGTGTCCTTCAACGGCTTCCCTCCCCTGGAGATGAGGATGCTGCCGCGTGAGCCTAACCCAATACCGCGTCCAGGATCATCATTGCGGTGAATCCGACCAGCATGACCGCGGCCCTGAGATCGGCGTTCCGGCCCTCGTGCGGCTCCGGCGCGATATCCTCGACGACCATGAAAACCATCGCACCAGCGGCGAACGCGAGGGCATACGGCGCGGACGCAGGGATCATCACGACGGCAAGCGCCCCGATAACCGCGACCACCGGCTCAACCGCACCCGACATCTGTCCGTACCAGAACGCCCGCCGAGGACGCATCCCTTCCCGACGAAGCGGGACGGATACGGCGACTCCTTCCGGGAAGTTCTGTATTCCGATGCCAATCGTCAGTGCGATCGCGGAGCCCACCGAGGCGCCGGGCATCCCGCCGGCCGCCGCTGCGAACGCGAAGCCGACGGCGATTCCTTCCGGTATGTTGTGCAGCGCAGTCGCCGCCACGAGGAGTACACTTCGTTTCCAGGCCGTGCCGGGACCCTCGGCCTGATCGAGGGGAGATCCGGCGTGAAGGTGGGGAAGCACCTTGTCCACGATGAAGAGAAAGCACCCCCCGGCTAGAAAGCCGATCGCCGCCGGTAGCCACGAGATCCGGCTCGAACGACTCGTCGTCTCCATTGCCGGCGCGAGTAGCGACCAGAAGCTCACGGCGATCATCACGCCCGCGGCGAATCCTTTCATCGCTTCCCGAAGCTTGCGGTCTATCTCCCGGAACAGGAACACCGTCGCCGCACCGGCAGCAGTGAGTCCCCAGGTTAGGATTGTCGCGAATAATGTCTGCACGACGGCGTTCAGTCCGGCAAACCACTGCATCATTCTCCCCTCCTGCCACGGTGATCACCACGCTTCTAGTCTACACGAGGTCGCGAACCGGCTCAAACCATGGTACCGTACCTGATGACTGCTTCTCCGGTCGAGATCATCCATGCCGACGAGACACTGGTTGTCGTGGCCAAAGCGCCGGGTACTCCAACTCAGCCGGACCAGACCGGTGATTCTTCGGTGCTCACGCTCGTACAGGAACTGATCGGCTCAAGGCTCTGGCCCGTGCACCGAATCGATCGACCGGCGAGCGGGATTGTGCTGTGTGCCCGGACGACCGCGGCGGCGGCCGAACTCTCTGCACAGCTCGCCTCAGGCAGGATGGAACGTCGCTACTGGGCGCTTGTCGCCGCGACCGACCTACCCGATTCCGGTGAGCTTGCCGACCGACTCGTCCACGACCGACGTCTGAACAAGAGCTTCGTGCGGACGGAGGGGAAGCAGTCTGCGCTGCACTACTGGGTTCGCGGTCGCGGAGAACGGTACTCGCTCCTTGAGATCGCGCTGAGAACCGGACGGCACCACCAGGTTCGGGCACAGCTCGCGCACCAGGGATGGCCGGTGCGCGGCGATGTGAAGTACGGCGCGAGGCGAACTCTGCCGGGCGGCGGCATCTGCCTTCACGCGGTGCGCATCAGCCTGACGCATCCGGTGACCGGCGAACGGCTGACGTTCACGACACGACCGCCTTCGGACCCGCTCTGGGACGCGCTCTCCACCGGCATACAGCCGGCAGATGGGCCGGACAACGACGCCCCTACGCATCGCTGAACGGCGACTCGAGAAGCGTAATCCGCCTGAGGTTCGGATCGATCCGCACCCGGCAGCCGATGGGGACGATCAACTTGGGATCCGTATGCCCAAAATCGACGTTGCTGACGACCGGAAGCTCGCCGAGTCCGAACTCCTCCTTCACGATGGAGAGCACGATCTCATGAAGCCGACCGATCTCGGCTGTGCTATAGTCCTTGGGCCGTCCGATCAGCAGCGCGGCGATACGTCGCAGTACGCCAGCGACGCCGTAGTTTCGCAGCATGTACCCAACACGCTGCGGCGACGGCTTCTCCTCCGACGTCTCGAGGAAGAGAACCGCGTCGTGGAAGAACGACGGAGGCGGCCAGTAAGGGGTACCCTTGAGAAACTCGAGGACCTCGATGCAGCCGCCGAAGAGGTGCCCCTCAACCGGACGGTCCCCCTGGAGGATGCTCCAGCCCCCGCCGGACGGCTGGAGCGGCGCGATACCGCCGGAACTCTCGGCGCCCCAGCCGGTGTACGCGTGCGTGTGCGACGGATACGCCGCGTACTCGAACGACTTCCAGGGCTCGAAGAGAAATCGCTCGAGATGAAGACGATACTCGTCGGGCAGATCGTTCACCTGGGAGAGTCCCGCCATGACCGAAGGCCCGTAGAAGCCGACGATACCGGCACGGCGAGCGAAGAGCAGGTAGGTCGTGGCATCGCTGCCGCCCATGATGAAGGTCGGGTGGCCCGCGAAATCAGACGACCGCAGCAGGGGCAGCAGCCGAACCGACTCGTACCCGCCGATGACCGACACGATTCCGTGAATGTCGCCGCGTACGAGCGCTTCGCGCAGATCGCGGGCCCGAAGCTCCGGGGATCGATAGAGCTGCTCGCTCGACATCGTCGCGCTTCGAAACTCCACCGGCTCGAGCCCGAGCTCTCGCAGGGCCTCGAGCCCGCGTCGGTAGACCCCAGGGAAGGTCGTCGCGAGTCCGCTCGAGGGCGCGACGATCGCCACGCGGTCTCCCTTCCGGAGCCTCGGCACTGGTCGGACAGGGTACGGCCAGAGGCTCCCCATTCAGCAGAATCTCACTCGACGAAGAGAGGTTCGAGGTCCGCTTCCCGGGCAAGTGCCGCCATCTGCTCGTCCGTGGGTCGACGTTCGTTGAACCGTTCGGCCGCGTCGATGATGCGTGGCAGCAGGTCGACGTCGCCGGCGGTGTTGAGAAAGAGGTGCGGATGACTGAGCAGCCAGAACACTGCCAGGTCGATGTCGCTCTGAGCCTCGAGCGGCTCGTACCAGGTGTCGCGCACCTTTTCCTTCTCGCCCCACGGACCGCGGGCAATGCCCTTGATCGTCTGGATAGCGACGCCGGCGGACGTACATCGGTCGTGAAGCTCCTGGAAATCGCGTGCGTACTCAGGGTTGCGTGACATCGGGTAGTTCCACGGAAGCAGAACGGAGTCGAAGGCGTACCGGTCGAGGCTGCGCATGTGCATCCGGGCGACCGCAAGCCCGTGCCCGGTCACACCGATGAAGCGTACGAGCCCGGCTTCTCTCGCCTCGATGAGGTACTCAAGCGCTCCCCGCTCCGCGAAGGCGGTCTTCCACTCTTGCTCGTCGACCAGGATGTGCAGCTGAATGAGGTCGAGCTGGTCGGTGTTCAGCCGATCGAGCGACCGTGCGACGCTTTCGCGCGCTCCGTCGTACGTTCGGTCGCCGGTCTTCGTCGCGAGGAAGAATCGGTCGCGATATCGCTTCATCCAGGGACCGAGCCGCGCCTCACTCTCGCCGTAGCCGGCGGCCGTATCGATGTGGTTGACCCCCTTCTCCAGGAGAAATCCCATCGTGCGATCGGCATCGCTCTGGGATCTCGAGCCCAAGGCAGCCGCTCCGAAGATCGTGCGCGTACTCAAGTGACCTGTAGCGCCAAAAGGCATGGTCGGAAGCATAGTTTCCTCCGCCTGGAGCATACTACGATTGTCCCGTATCGTCACCGTCGTCAGGCGATAGTCGCTTCGACCCGTACGAGGAGTTCCGGTAGCGGTCGATCAGCTCCCGCATCAACGTCTCGTCACCGCCAAGGTCCGGGTGCACATCGAGCGCAAGCCTGCGAAACGCCGCGCGCACCTCCTCAGCCGTCGTGTCGGGCGCCAGCCCGAGTTCGTCGAGCAGCGCCCGGTCGTGCTCGAGCCTCGACGGTTCGCCGGCCAATCCACGGATCCACAGCGCCGCGAGGTACTCGCGGAACGCTCGATCCCGTGAAGCGCGATCGAACACGAGCAGCATGCGAAATGGATAACGGACCCGGACGCCCTCCTGCAGCGTGAAGAACTCGTCCCAGAGCGGAGACGGTCCGCCGGTCTCGTCTCCCGAGTACCGCCGTTCGAGTCGTCGAAGGTCGCGGAGCTTTCGGATGAGCCGGTCACGAGTCATCGGTTCCTTCGCAGTAAGACGAGAGGGCGCGGATCATCGACTCGACATCCTCGCTCCCCCCGGTCTCGCGAATGCTGTGCATCGCGAGAATCGGGATGCCGACATCTACTGTCGCGATCCCGGTCCTCGCCCACGTTACCGGTCCCACGGTCGAGCCGCTCGGCAGATCTGAGCGGTTGGACATCCGTTGCAGGACCACGCCGGCGCGATCGCAGGCGCGAGCGAACCCGGCTGCACCGGCGGCGGTCGTGGCATACCGGTACATACCGTTGAGCTTGAGCACCGGTCCTCCGCCGAGCAACGGTGCGTAGTCCGGATCGTGCTTATCCTTGAAACTCGGATGGATCGCGTGCGCCGCGTCGTTACTCACTACGGTCGATTGGGCGAGCACTATCTCAAGGTCTTCTTCATCCCCTCCGGCGGACGTCACGAGCCGACGCATAAGCCGGGACAGAAGACCCGACTGGGCTCCTTCGCCGCTGAGGCTGCCGATCTCCTCGTGGTTGTACAGCATGAGTACCCGCGGAGCGTCTGCAGCGGTCCTCAGAAACGCTTCGAGGTTCGTGAAACAGCCTGCGAGGTTGTCGACACGGCTCGAAGCGTACAGCGACCGGTCGTGCCCGAGAAGAGCTCCTTCGCTCGCGTCGAACAAGAGGAGCTCGACTTCGGCAATCGAGGCCACGTCGGCCCCGCATGCATCGGCGACCCGCTCCTTCAGCACATCGCCAGCTTTGCCGTCGGACTCCTGCGGGTTAACGCCGTACACTGCAACAAGATGGTCCTGTGCATTGTACTCGAACCCTTCATTCACCTTGCGGTTCAGATGGATGGCGAGGTTCGGGATGATCGCGGCCCCCTCAAGACGAACGAGACGCACCGAGCCGTCGCCCATCGCAACACGGCCGGCGATTCCCAGCTCACGGTCGATCCATGTGGCGCGAATGGGGCCACCGTAGAGCTCGGTGGGCAGGCAGAGACAGCCCTTTCGCCAGCCGACGCCCTGCTCTCTGATTCTCAGGGCAGGGCTATCCGTGTGCGCGGCGAGAACGGTCAGACCGCGGTTCAGCGTCCACCCGCCGAGATCGAAGGCGGCAAGCGCGCCGTCGCCGACCCGCACAAACCCTCTCGTCTCGGCCTCGTCCCAACGCCGGTCGAATCGTTGCTCCGGAAATCCTTGCGCGGCGAGACGTTGCGCCGCTGCTTCAACAGCGTGGTACGGGGTAGGAGATTCGTTGATGAAGCGCAACAGCGCCGGCGCCGCATCCGTTTCCGAGTTCGATCGTGCCATGCCCTACGGTAGCCGGTTCAACCGCATTGGGCAAGAACCGCGACATCAGACCGACGGCGGCGGGAGTCTTGACGTGACCCCACCCCGACGGTACCTTCTCGAAAACGGGCGCTTAGCTCAGCTGGGAGAGCGCTTGCCTTACAAGCAAGATGTCGGCGGTTCAAATCCGTCAGCGCCCATCTCCCTCCCACTTTCCATCACGCGACTTCTGGAGTAGCTTCTCCCAATGCCGCCCAGGAACAACCGTAACATCGGAATAATGGCCCACATTGATGCTGGGAAGACGACGACCACCGAACGGATGCTCTTCTACACGGGGCGCAGCCACCGTATCGGCGAAGTCGACAGAGGCGATACGATCATGGACTGGATGGTCCAGGAACAGAACCGCGGCATCACCATCACGTCCGCCGCCACGACGTGCGTCTGGAAGGGAACGCAGATCAACATCATCGACACGCCCGGGCACGTCGACTTCACCGCCGAAGTCGAACGGTCGCTGCGGGTGCTCGACGGAGCGGTCGCCATATTCTGCGCGGTGGGGGGCGTGGAACCGCAGTCGGAAACCGTCTGGCGTCAGGCAAACAGCTACGAGATTCCGCGGATCGCATACATCAACAAGATGGATCGCATTGGGGCCGATTTCGAGGCGGTTCTGCAGGAGATGCGAGCGAAGCTCGCGGCGAACCCTCTTGCGGTCCAGATTCCAGTCGGCCGGGAGAATACCTTCGAGGGAGTGGTTGATCTTCGCACGATGGAGGAGATCCACTGGTCCTCAGACAAACAAGGCTCCGATCTCGCACGAACCCCCGTTCGAGAGGAGCTGCTCGAGCAGGCGCGCGAGTGGCGTGAGAAACTCCTCGACGAGCTGAGTCGCCATTCCGACGAGATGACCGAGCTCTTTCTCGAGGGGGCCGAGATACCCGTTGCGCTGATCGACTCGACAATCCGTGAACAGACAATGTCGCGCTCGATCGTGCCGGTGTTCACCGGAGCGAGCCTGCGCAACATCGGCGTTCAGCCGCTGCTCGACGCGATCGTCGCCTACCTCCCTGCTCCCGACGAGCTGCCGCCGATAGTCGCGCATCACCTCACGAAAGACAGCGACGTCGAGATCGAACGGTCCGAAGAAGGACCCGATGTGGCGCTCGTGTTCAAGATCCAGACCGAGCGCGAAACAGGGGCGCTGAGTTTCATCCGAGTGTACAGCGGTAAGGTGAAGGCCGGATCGGCAGTCATGAACCACGACAAGCGAAAGCGTGAGCGGATCAACAGGCTGCTGCGCGTGCACGCGAACCGGACCGAACAGGTCGACACGCTGCTCGCCGGAGAGATCGGCGCGATCATCGGGTTCAAGCTCGCCCAGACCGGAGACACGATCGGCAGCGAGGGGTATCCGGTCATCCTCGAGCGGATGCACTTTCCTGAGCCGGTGATCCATGTCGCCATCGAGCCCCGCACGCTCAGCGAGCGCGATCGTCTCAAGAGCGTCCTGCAGACCCTCTCTCGAGAGGACCCCACCTTTCTCTCGAAGGAAGACGAAGACACCGGCGAGTTGGTGATCTCCGGCATGGGAGAGCTGCATCTCGACGTCCTGGTGACCAGGATCATCGATGATTTCAACGTGGCCGCCAAGGTCGGCAAGCCGCAGGTGACGTACCGGGAGAGCATCACGCATACGGTCGAGCACCGGGAACGGTTCTCCCGTATGCTCGCCGGGAAAGAGAACAGCGCGGACCTCACGCTCAAAGTCGAACCGTTGCCCCGCGGGACCGGAAACGCCTTTACCAGCGCCGTCAGTAAGGATCTGTTGCCTCAGGCGCTCTCAGAGGCAATCGAACGCGGAGTTCGGGGATCGCTCGCCGGGGGCATCGTCCGGGGATACCCGGCCTTCGATATTGGTGTGACCCTCATCCACGCCGTCTACAACGAGGCGACATCCACCGAGTTCGCCTTCGAAGCGGCAGCGAGCATTTGCCTCGACAGCGCGTGCCGGGAGGCCGGTCCCATCCTCCTCGAGCCCATCATGACGCTCGACGTTGTCGTCCCCAAGGAGTTCATGGGAGACGTGATCAACGGCATCACTATGAGGGGGGGGCTGGTCCAGAGCGTCGAGTCGCGCCCGAGCGCCGAGCACATTCGGGCATCGGCTCCCCTTGAGAGGATGTTCGGATACTCTACCGCTCTGCGTTCGGCGACCCAGGGTCGAGGGACCTATGCGATGGAGTTCAGTCACTTCGAGAGGAAGACGGACCGGTAGAAGGCCCCGCCACAGCTCGCTTGACAGTGCTTCGCGGCCGTCACTATAGTAGGTGCCTGAACCCGGCAAAACGAGTAGAAAACCCCGCGCAAGGAGCATCTGATGAGTATTACGACCGATTCGATCCGTAACGTAGCCATAGCCGGCCACGGCACTACCGGCAAGACAGCCCTCATGGAATCAATCCTTTTCAGTGCAGGAGTCATCCCACGGGCCGAATCAGTCGAGAGTGGAAAGACCGTCAGTGACTTCACCGACGAGGAAGTGTCAAGCAACTTCTCCGTTCACACGACGCTCGCTCATCTATCGTGGCAGGAGAAAAAGATCAACCTGCTCGACACGCCCGGTGCGTCCGACTTCGTGGGCGAGGTCGTTGCTGCGTTTCGCGTCGCGGAGAGCGCCATGATCGTCGTCGGTGCGAGGTCAGGCGTACAGATAGAAACCATCAAGCTCTGGCGTCGACTCGAGCAGCGCGAGATGCCGCGCTTCGTCTTCATAAACCGGATGGACGAGGAGCGCGCCGACTTTCAGTCCTCAGTGGACGACCTTTCAGAGAAGTTCGACAAGACATTCGTCCCGATCGTGATCCCGATGGGCGCAGGCGCGGATTTCCGCGGCGTTGTCAATCTCGTCGAGATGAAAGCGTATTTCACCCCGGAATCCGGTCGTGGCGAGGAGCCGGTCGATATCCCGGACGATCTCCAGGCGGCCGTCGATGAGGCACGCGAGATTCTCATTGGAGCGGCCGCCGAGGGTGATGAAGAGCTCGAGATGAAGTATCTCGAAGAAGAGACGCTTGATAACGACGAAGTGCGTCAAGGACTTGCTTTGGGACTGCGACACGGGAAGATCGTGCCCGTACTCTGCGGTTCGGCGACGGCACAGGTCGGCATCGCGTCACTGTTGAACTTCATCGCGAACAGCGCTCCGAGCCCGGACGGCGTCACC
>SLST01000141.1 GCA_007130265.1 Spirochaetales bacterium | reverse complement strand
GCAACATCCTCTTCTGTGATCCCACGTTCACGGACGGTTTCTCGGATCGATTCGATTACTGAGTCCATCCTCCGTTTCCGCTCGATGTACATGCGCGCCGCTTCTCGAACGAGCTCCGAGCGCGAGCGCGACTCGGTGCGTGCCACTTCATCGATCTGCTTGAGCAGGTCTTGGCGGAACGATATGTTCACCGTACTGGTCTTCTCAGCCATGCGATCATCCTACAATCTTTGTATACGTCAATCTGATCGGCATAGGCCTCTCATGAATTCACTTGGCACCCCAGTGGCGTTTTCACAGTGGCGTTTTCCGCAGGAGCAAGCGATCTCTCGCCCGGAGGAATTAGAGACTCTGAGACCCAGGAGCACGTCCATGTGCGCCTGCTTGTCCGGTGGTAGCAGAACAACGCCATCCAGTAGACGCCTAACTTCATTGTCTCATTGAACTTATGCCCAGTTTTCTGCCGCGCCTTCTGGCCCTTACGGGCACGTGTCCGGGGCCACGTAGAATCCCCACCCAGCGACGGGCTGGGGTCACGAGGATTCCTCAGTAGAGGTGCTGCCAGGGTCACGTAGATTCCCCACCCCGACGCAAACAACGTCGAAAGTGTCCGAGCCGTGGCTCAAGTCATACACCGAGCTCCAGAGGCGCCTTCTGATTTCGTGGTTCAGGATCGACTGAAGGCCCAAACCATGTTGACGCAGAACGCTCATGAATCGATGGGGTCAACTCAAGACCACCGTGAGAACACGCCCTTCCCTCCTGCCAGTTCATCAAGCACGCGTTCAACCTTCTCGATGTACCTCATGACTCGCGAGTCCGACGGCTGCGGTTGCACCGCGACCAGTTTCCCGACACGACGGCAGAGGCTGACCGGTTCAGGGAATACTCTCTCGCGTTGCACCGGAGCCGAGAATTCGGAACGGCCTCGTTACCCTTGCGCGCGAAGACATCGCCGAAGTGAAATCACATGGTCACATCATCCTTCAGTGTCTTGACGTGGCGTCCTCGGATCGATGGCGTTCCGCCTGAACGAAGTGCATCGTCGGACAGAGCCGAGTGCCGGTCGGAGGGGGAGCCGAATAGTGGCGAAAGAGAAGCCCTATCTGTTCATTCGCGAGCAGATTTGTCAGATCTTGCCGCGCCTCAATGCAGAAGTCTCTGCCGGAGTCATCGATCCTAATCAATCCAGGTGGAAGTTACCGTACGCTCACTGGCGGTTCGTGCCTGAGCAGCACCGCTTTGCCCGGGACTGTACGAAGGAAAGCACGAAGAGAGGCCCCACATGACCTACGAGTACCTCAGGTGGTCCTGCTCTCGCTGATGGTAGAGCGAGTGCATGCCTTGAGGTCGCCGACCTCGATCTTCAGGTATCCCCTCCCAGTGCCGCATGCACCTTTTGGCGGTTCAGTGCCCGCCACGTCCAAACTCACACTCGTCCGCCTCTACACCGACAAGGCTAACAGGCCCGATTCGCCGCCGGTGGGGAACCTCTGGTCCTGCCGCCGCTGTGTCAACGCCCGTACATCGAGACGTGCGTGTCGCTCGCCGAGTTGAACGGCTCGCGGGTCCATCCGGCACAGCGCTCTTTCAGACGCAGGCCGGCGATCTGTGCCATCAGATCGAGCTCGCTCGGCCAGGCATAGCGTTGGACCACCGGGTTCAGGCGAATGCCCTCGAGCGAGAGCGAGACGTGGTTCTCCTCGATCACCTGCGTCGCGGCGTCGTGCCGCAGCACATCGATCCGCACCTCGTCAACCTGGATGGACTCTGCGTCTACGTACTGATCGTTGCGCAGCCGGTACAGAAAGGCAGGAGTATACGTTTCCATGACGAAGACGCCGTCTTCAGTGAGGTGTGAAGCGACGTTCCGAAAACAGCGGACTTGGTCGTCCTGGGTCAGCAGGTTGAAGAAGGTGTTGAAGACCACGTAGATCAACCGATACGCGCCCGGCACCGCTACATCGGCCAGATCGCCTACTGTGACCGAGAGGCGTTCGCCGCCGGGACGGGCGCGCAGCTGCTCGAGCATCGCCGTGGAGAGGTCGACGCCGTCGACGCGGATGCCCCGTTCAGCGAGCGGCAGCGCAATCCGCCCCGTGCCAATGCCCAACTCCAGGGCCGGGCCGCCGCCGGCAATCCCGGCCAGGAACTCGACCGCTTCAGGTTCATCGCCGCGCCGGAAATCTACGTCCTTCCGCGCCCGCTCCTCGTCGAAACTCATCACAGGCTTGTAGCTTTCCATCTGCTCGAGCCCTCCGTTGGTCAGTTTTTCGGTCCGCCGTTGACCAGTGTATACTCGTCGGCCCGCTTCTGGAACTGAGCGCCGAAATCCTCTCACGGCGCATTGCCTGCACCCTCACAGGCGCGAACGCGCCTGGTGAGTGCGCCGTGTTGTGCGGCGTTCGACGAACTGCCCCCTCCGTGAAGCAGGAAGCCCGTTTCGCTCCTATACTATCGTGTGAGCACGGCAGTCTCTGTCGCCACCATGGCGGCGAGCCGGTACGTTCCCCGTGGTCGCAGCGAGCTCCATACCATATCCGAACGCCACTTCGCCGAATTCCGCGAGCAGTACGAACCGAAGCGCCCGGCCGCCTATGGCATGTACCGCCTTGAGCGTATCCAGCAGGTCGGTGAGCGATTCTATACCTGCGGCGCCTGTCTCCAGGGCATTGCGCGGATCTGCCGCACCAACCCCGAGTGTTGCCATGACTGTCTTCGCCCGTTCTCCTGCACGGGGCTCTGTCCCTGTCTGTCCTGTTCGCCGAGGCGCCTCGCTTGATGGGTAATGTCCTACACAGTGGTGTAACTCGAGGCATAGGTTGAAGCAAGCCACCGCCGGCTTGAGAGGCGGCTTGGGTCGATGAACCTGGGAGCCCCGAAGCGGCACCTACTTCCCGCCGTTCCGCACGCCGCGCAAGCCGAGCGAGCAGGCGCTGGTGGCCGTGGCCCAGGAAGCCTACGTGAAGGGAGTGAGCTCCCGCGAGGGCGATGACCTCGTACAGGCGCTCGGGATGAACGGCGTCTCGAAGAGCCGGTGTCCAAGCTCTGCGGAGAGCTCGACGAGCGCGTTCAAGCGTTCCTGAAGCGTGAGCTCAGCGGGCAGCGGCCGAACGTGGGGTTGGACCCACTACGTGAAGCCCCGCGACAACGGCCACGTGGTCAGCAGGGCGCTCGTGGTGGCTGTAGGAGTCAACCATCAGGGCTGCAGAGAGGTTCTGGGCCTCGCCTGCGGGCCGGCTGAGAAGGTCTTCCGGGCGACCCGGCAGCGGTGCTGACCGTGTACCCTCGTTCGTGCACGTCCATGGGGAACGCGTTGGCCCTCGTACCGACGGGGCAGCAGCAGATCGGCGGATCGGTCTCCGAAGGTCGGGATCCTGATGAACGATGTTGAGCCGGATGTGCCGGCCTTGACCGGATTCCCGAGGCCGACTCCAGTCGGCCGAACACATGGAAGCAGATCGCGAGCACCAATCCGCTGGAACGGGTGAACAAGCAAATCAGGCGGCGGTCAGACTCGAGGCCCTATCCTCGGCCGGAATCATCCCGGAACGGCGGATCGATCACGCGACTGGTTGGAGCTCTGGTGGTAGAGCCGACCGAGGAGTGACACCTAACTCGGCGTCGCCTGAGTCATGAGAGTCTGGCGAAAGTTATCAACCCGGACCTGGAGAGCAAGCTCTTGGAGGTAAGAGAGGTCGCGCAAATCCAGAAACCCGGGGAGTGCCACCATACGACAGGACAGTACCCATGCTACCGGCCGATTCGGCAGAAGCTGCCGAGACGGTATGGTCCTTCAACGACGTGAAAGCCTGAAGCAATGCGTGCTCTTCGAAGGCCGGGAAGCGCTGATGCTATTCATGCTCGAGGAGTGGATCTCGAGGATCCTGGCGGGTAGGAGTCCTTTGCACCTCGGCTGAGTCCTATCCGGTGGCTACCGGGCTACTGCCGAAGACCGTCATTGCGCCTTGAATACCCTTAAGGTCTCAGGAACTGCGTTGGTAATCGGAGCGCGCGATTCGGGTCTCTGCGAACGACTGCTCGAGACTCCTGCGCAGCACGGATCCCACGATCCGGTCAGATATGGAACTGCGTCTGTGGACATGGACAATATGCCCGCATCGGCGTACCATGAATACAGGTTGGAGGAGTCACTATGTACGCCCGAGAGATCAGACCAGGAGTAAGACTCATTGCGTCGGTACACTGGGAGCGCCGGCTCTTCGATGCGCTCATCCCGCTGCCCGACGGGACGAGCTACAACGCATACCTCGTGGAAGGCTCGACCGCCACGGCGCTCGTCGACACAACCGATCCGGAGCTTCGCGGTACGCTGCTCGACGAGCTCGATTCGGTCTCCAGTATCGATTACGTCGTCTCGCTTCACTCAGAGCAGGATCACTCCGGAGTGATTCCGGATGTCCTTGCGGAGTACCCGAAGTCGAAGGTGATCTGCAGCAAGAAGGCTCAGGAGCTTCTGATGACACAGCTGCACGTCCCCGAAGACCGCATCCGGGTGGTTGACGACGGGGAATCGATCTCGCTCGGTGACAAGACGCTCACCTTCGTCTCGACCCCGTGGGTGCACTGGCCCGAGACGATGGTGGCGCATCTGCCAGAGTCAAAGATACTCTTCTCGTGCGATTTCTTCGGGTCGCATCTCGCGACCACCGACGTCTACGTTACCGACAAGCCTCGCGTCTACGAAGCCGCCAAGCGCTACTTCGCGGAGATCATGATGCCGTTCCGCAACGTCATCAAGGGCAATCTCGATAAGGTTGCCGCCCTCGATTTCGAACTCATCGCGCCGAGTCACGGACCGCTCTACGATGATCCGGCGTTCATCGTCGACGCGTACCGCGACTGGGTCTCACCGCAGATGAAGAACGAGGTGGTCCTCCCGTACGTCAGCATGCACGGAAGTACGCATCAGATGGTGACTTATCTCATTGACGAGCTTTCGCGGCGTGGAGTCACCGTGAACGCGTTCGACCTCGCCGTGACCGATATTGGAAAGCTTGCGATCGCTCTTGTCGATGCCGCGACGATCATCGTCGGCACGCCGACCGTCCAGTTTGGCCCGCATCCCTCGGTGGTCTACGCCACCTACCTGGCCAACCTGCTACGGCCGAAGCTCAAGTACGCGGCGATCATCGGATCGTACGGTTGGCAGTCCAAGGCGGTCGACCAGATTGCGGCCATGATCCCCAATCTGAAGGTCGACGTACTCGGCACCATCATGCAGAAGGGCCTGCCAACCGACGAGACGTTCGCCGAGCTCGACCAACTCGCCGACGCCGTCGCCGCGGCACACGCGGCGGACGAGACGGTTGTTGCCGATACTCAGTAGCTGTAGCGAGTGGATATCACCACGAGATCGTTGTCGTCGTACGCTCCAAACTGACCCTCGTCGCCGAAGAAGAGGTTCCCCTCCGCGCGGAAGGATAGCGCGTCCGCAGGTGCCCAGGTCACACCGACTTTGGCCAGTGCATCCGGGGCGTTGAACCCGACATACGAGAAGGCGTCGAAGACCAGCTGCTCCCGTAGGAAGGATTTCCGCGCCCTGAACGTCGCGGTCCACGAGTGCTCGTCGTGCCGCAGCGCGTCCTCGTGCTCGAAGACGTATTGGTGCATGACCTGCGCCGAGAGGTCGATCCCGGCGAGGACGGTGTCCGCGCCGACGAGCGACTGGAGATAGTGCTTTTCGACGTAGCCGTCGGCGTCGGCCATGTCGGTCGTGAGGAATCGCGTCGGGGTGAAATAGCCCGACTCACCGCGCAGGATGAATGGACCGACCGACGAGCTGAGCGCACCTCCGGCAAGCCACTGCCGGTAGTGCTCCGGCGTGACGGTCAGCGAAGAGAGTACACCGGGTGAGGCGAACTCCTTCGTGATCGTCGGGGACGGCTCGTTCGTCCAGTAGTAGCCCCCGGCCAGATCGAAGTCGAGCGAGGATGTCTGCATGTGCAGCCGGCCGTAGAACTCGCCGTCGTCGAGTGATGAGCCCACTTCAGGAGCAGGGTTGATGGTTGGCTCGATCGGAGTCTCGAGCGACGTGTACCAGATCGAACCGGGCGCGGGCAGGACCGACGCGGTGAACACCGGGACGTAGATGAACTCGACCACAGCCGGCCCGATGTACGCCTGCGCACTCGCCGCGATCACGCCCAGGCGAAGCTCCCGAAAGTCGGGGATAAGGAAGTCGGTGAGATCCTTCGGGCTCACGATGTCGGTGATCGCGAGGCCGTCGGCCTTGCCCCAGATAACGATCTGCTTGCCTACGCGAAGGTCCACGAAGTCGGTGTAGTAGTCGAGGTACGCTTCGCGAATACCGATCTCCGGGCCCGAGTCGGACGCGATCTCGAACCAGGGGTTGAGAAGCACGTCGACGTCGGTCCCCCGATAGCCAAGCTCCACTTCCGCGGTGACGACGTTGCGTACGACTCGCGAGTCGTTTGCGGTCGCGCCGAGCTGATGCCGCAGGTAGCCGTGCAGCGACGGCTCCTGCGTTGAGAGCGATGCAGCGGCTACGAGCATCGCAGCCAGAAGCAGCATGAGTTTGCGGTTCATCGAATCCCCCTGGTCATTGTGCGTTCGGTGAATGTGCTCTCCTCGATACCGGTATTGAACCGGAGGTCGGAGAGCTCCATGGTCGTCGAGTGGCCGGAGCCTGCGTTAGTCATGGTCATCCGGCTGATCGTCCAGAATCCATCGATCTCCTGATACTCCTCGATCTCGAGCGTCTTCAACAGGTTGCCCGATCGGTCGTAGAACTCACGCCGCAGCCCGATCCAGATGCCATCGGCTACCCAGGAAACCGTACGGCCATAGGCCGATGTCCCATCTTCGAGCACGCTTTCGACGACGTAGACGGTCCGACCGTCGGCGGTCTGCGTGCCGGTCACGCGGTGCGTGTCGAGATCGGGATGACGTTCGCCAAGGTCCTCGTATGTAAAGTCTGAGCCCATGAAGCTGTCGTTCTTCTTCTCCGCCGAAATGCGCCGTACCCGCCGAAGCGCCGGCAGGTAGATCCACTGGTCGTCGGACTCCGACGGATCGTCGTAGGTCCAGTTCATGAACGCGGTGTCGCGGACGTCGGCCGGCGCGGTGAAGAACAGGAGCTTCTTCTCGACTTCGTTGAACTGCGCCACGTACTGGCGGACGCTGCGGACTCGCTGGTCACCGCGCGCGTTCTCGAGCGTCATCGTGAGGGCGCCCTCCATGTCGTCGGGCAGCGGACGCTCGAAGACATTGGTCATGACCTCGAGACCGGTCGGGCGCGTCTGTGCGAGTCCGATCCCCGCGACCGCTGCGACGAGCAGCGTCACGATCAGGAATTGTTTCGTCCTATGCATATGTTTCCTCCTCCTCATTGTTCTTGAGGGTTGATGCCTTGTCTTGACCGAACTGATTCCCGCGATAGAGCAGCAGGAAGAGTACGGTCACCGTTCCGAGAAAGCTCACCGCCATGTTGAGCGCTACGAGCCCTCCGACCTGGCGGTTGGGCGGAAAGACCGAAAGGAGCAGTACCGCGAATCCCGATGCGACGACGAAAGCGTTGTACATGATCGCTCGGCCGCTGTGGTGCATCGTCAGCACCGCGGCCTCGTGCTTGTTGCCACGCTCGGCCATGTACTCTTTGTACCGCTCGATCATGTGGATCGCGTAGTCGATCCCGATGCCCACCGCGATGCTCGAAATAAGCGCGGTCGAGATGCTGAGCGGAATGGCGAGGAGGCCCATGATGCCGAAGTTGACCACCGCGGTGATCAGGATCGGAGTCGCCCCGATGAGCCCTGTGACGATGCTCCGGAACATGATCGCGAGCAGTACCACGACGATCACGAGCGAAATCGCGAGACTCTTGATCTGCCCGTCGAGGATGAGCTCGGAGAACACGAGCGCTCGATACCCGGACCCCGCGTAGTGCATCGAGACGCCGTACTCGGCGAACTCCTCGCGATACGCATCGCTCACCTCGATGATGCGCGCAAGACTCTGCGAGCTGTCGTCCTTTACCTGAACCGTGATGTTCGCGCTCGTGTACTCGTAGTCAATCACCTGTTCGAGGCTGTCGGGGTCGGCGGACATCTCGTAGAGCAGCAGGTACTGCGCGACGAGCTCCTGCGAATCCGGCACCGCGTAGTAGTCGGCGTCCTCTTCGTGCATGACCTGATGCATCCGCTTGACGAAGTCGGTCAGTGCGAAGCTGTCTCCAACGTCGGCGTCGGTCTCGATCGCGTCCTGGAGCCTCGCCATGGTCGAGAGGACTTCGGGGCTCTTGAACGCGTCGGGCTCGTCGGACTCGAGCACGATGTTGAGCGTGGACGTTCCGGCGAAGTGTTCGTTCACGAAGCGGTCGGTCCGTACGATGTCCGACTCGGGCGAGAAGTTCGAGAGAAAACTCGAGTCGATCCATACGCTCGGGATTGCGAAGGCGCCGACCGCGACCAGTACGACCGCGATCGCTACGACCGGCTTCCACCGGCGAACGAGCGCGTCGACGATCCGTTCCGCGAAGCGGGGGAGTCCAGCGTCAATCCGGCCCAAGGGGCCACTCTTTGCCGAGCTCTTTGGAGCCTTCACGCCGAAGAGCACGAGGCTCGACGGGATGATCGCGAGCGAGAGGATCATGGCCGCGAAGACACCGAAGGCGGTGAACAGGCCAAAGTAACGCACCGGCAGGACGACAGAGGTCAACAGCGAGAGGAAACCGACGACAGTCGTGACGGCGGCCATGACGACCGGACGCGTGATCGCGGCGATCGCGTGGTCGGCGAGGCGTCGGCCCGTCGCCGTCGGGTGCTCCTCCAGGTAGACCGATGCGCTGTTGAAGATGTGAATCGAATAGGCGACACCGATCGCTGTGAGCATGACCGGGATCATCGTCGAGACCGCGTAGACGGGGATGCCGAGCATCGCCATGAGCCCGAAGGTCCAGATGACGCTGAGCGCAACCACAATCATGCTCAGAATCGTATTTCGCACGCTGCGCAGCACGAGGAGCAGGATGATCGCGATCACGACGAGCACGATCGGTCCCATCTTGACCATGTCGGCGGGACCGAGCTCGGCGAGTGCGCCTTCCACTATCGGGCGACCGGCCACGTAGACCTCTTCGGGCCCTTCGAAATCGGCGACGAGGGCGCGGATATCCTCGTAGAGCGAGTCGGTGAAACCTTCCTCGGTCGGACGCGCGACGATGAGCGTCGCCGTCCCGTCTTCGGAGACGATCCGGCCGTGGACCATGGGGTTCGAACGGACCGCTTCTTCGAGCCGACGGAGCTCTTCGGCGGACGAAGGGATGCCGTCGATGAAGGGCTCGACGGTGAGCCCCCAGTCATCGGCGGAGATATTGTCCGCCGTCGCGAGCGACATCGTATCGTCGGGCTCGATCCCCTCGAGCTCACCGAGTGCATTTCCGAGCGCGTCGATCTTCGCGAGCGTCTCGGGGCGGTAGATGCCGTCGGGGTGGTAGAGCGCGACGAGGACACCGTCAGCGATGTTGAACCGCTGTTCGGCCTGTCGTGCGTAGACGAAGGCCGGGTGGTCGTTGGGCATGTACTCGTCGAGGTCGGTCTCGATCCTGAATCCGTTGACGGCGGCGATCGCGAATGCGACGGTCGCAACGATGATCACGAGCAGCGTAGGAATCGGCACCCGGCTCAGCCGGGTGAATAATCTCTTCATATCAATCTCCTTCTAATAGCTATCGATCACTAACTTGAAAGGCCAACAATCTTGCGGTGTTCTGGTCGCGCTCCCGGGGGCCGAGCGCCGGGGCACCGCAGAGCGGCTCTACACCTCTTTCGTCGCCGGCATATCGCGCGGGTTCGGCGCCTTCACCACGAAGAACTCGAGCGTCT
>SLST01000406.1 GCA_007130265.1 Spirochaetales bacterium | reverse complement strand
GGATAGAGGAATCGCTCCACGTCCTCGATCACGCCGGCCGCCTCCCGACGAGTCATCATAGTTGGAGGAAGCGACGAGAGGAACAGCGGACCGTACCGTTTCGTCAGAATCCGAACGTCGGTGACCACTACGACCCCGCGGTCGGTGTTGCGACGGATCAACCTGCCGAAGCCCTGCCGGAACTTCATTACCGCCTCCGGAAGGGCAAGCTCGGTGAAGGCATTCCCGCCACGCGCCTCGATCGCTTCGGTACGGGCGAGCAGAATCGGATCGGTAGGAACACGAAACGGCAACCGGCACAGGACGACTACCTGCAGCGTCTCTCCGGGAAGATCCACCCCCTGCCAGAAGCTCTCGGTTGCGAAAAGAACGCTCGATGTGTCGGTGGCGACGCGCGCAAGCAACCTCGCCCGATCGTCGTCGCCCTGACGAAGCGCGGCAATTCCGTGGGCCGCGAGTCGGTCACGCAGCGCGGCATGAACCTCGCGCAGCATCTCGTACGAGGTGAACAGCACGAGGCCGCGCCCTTCGCTGACTTCGAGCAGATCGCCGAGAAACGAGACGAGGAACCGGCCGTACGACTCGTCGACCGGCTCCGGAGCATCGCTCGGCACCGCAACGAGGGCCCGCTCAGAGTAGGGGAAGGGTGACGGGAACTGGGCGAGATCGATCTCGCGTGCGGAGTCGAACAGCCCGACTCGCCCTCCCCAGTAGTCAAACGAGTTGCCCACCGTCAGAGTCGCGGAGGTGAACACGACAGTATCGAAGACGTCGAAGACTGCCTCCCGCATGACGGCCCGGACGTCGAGCGGGCTCGAGATCATGCGAGCAGTACGGCGCCCGTCCGGGCTGCGCCGCACCTCGATCCAGAAGACCCGGTCGCTGTGGTCGGCGAACTCCGTGAAGCTGTTGCACAGCGTCACGAGACGCTCGACACGCCGGAGCACGACGCGCAACTCGTGGTAGGGCCCGGACTCGTCGCCGTCGTCATCCTCCATGACATCGGACAGCGCGTTTGCGAGTGTCACGAGTCGAGCATGGAGTTCGCCTACCGGATCCAGGATGGCCTGCAGGATCGACCGCGGCAGACCTTCGGTCAGCCGCAGGGTGTAGTCCACGTGCTCGACAACCGCGGCGTCCAACGCATCAGCACCCTCCTCCGCGGAACCGAGCGCCGCGGTCGCTCTCGCGATTGCATCCGCGTCGGCCCCACGGCGGCTGACGCCGGCGAGCAGTCCGTACCGTCGACCGCGACGCGTACGTGCAAGCCGCCGGGCATGCTTGCTCACGGAGAAACGCGAAAAGCTCTCGCTGAACAGACTCGTCGCGCTGTTCTCGATACTGTGCGCCTCGTCAAAGACGAGGCGCTGGAACGGCGGCAGTACGGCCCGAGCCTCGAAGCCGATTCCACGCACCCGAAGAGCGAGATCGATGAAGAGCAGATGATGGTTTGCTACGAGGACCTTGGCGGCCGCCGCTTGACGACGCGCGTGCAGGAAGAAGCATCTCTCGCGCAACCGGCAGGTCAACTCGGTACATGAATCGGCATCGGAGTTCACACGGGTCCACAGCTCGTCGGCGACCATGAACGGCAGCTCGCTTCGGCTTCCTGTTGCCGACGTGTCCGCCCAGTCCCTGATCGCTACGAGGTCGGGTTCAACAAGACCTTCGGTTTCGGTGGGCCCGCTCCCCTCGACCGTCTCGTCGGCAAAGAGTGACTCTTCCTCTACTGCCTCACCAAGCCGCTTACGACAGAGGTAATTCCCGCGCCCCTTGACGAGCATCACGGGGACATCGAGCCCGAGAAGCTGCTGGACCGTCGGGATGTCCTTCTCCACGAGTTGCTGCTGCAGGTTGATCGTCGCCGTGGAGATGACCACGCGCTCGTCGTTCGCAGCCGCCCACGCGATCGCGGGCAGCAGATACGCAAAGCTCTTGCCCACACCGGTCCCCGCCTCCACGGCTACAACACGATCGCCGTTGAACCCTTCAGCCACAAGACGCAGCATGTCCACCTGGCTCTGCCGCGTCTCGAAATCGCGGAAAAGCGCGGACAGCTGCCCTCCATCGTCGACGACCGCCGCTAGCTCGTCGGTCTCGAGGCGTTTGATATGCCTGGGCGGGCTCGGTTCGCAGACGACGAGAAGCTCGGTTACCTCGTTGTCAACGATGAAGGAGCCAACGCCGGACTCCGCGAGCTCGGCGGCGACGTTCACATCGGCCCGGCTCGGTTGCAGATCACCGCCCGGATGATTGTGGATGACGACCTGGCCCCGATGCAGCTGATCCATAGGGGCTGCCACCATCTCCGGCACGCCGCGCGCGATAGTCCGCACCGAGGTGACGTTCAGCTGCTCATCACACTCGCAGAGGAAGAGAACTTCGGATCCTCTGGACTCGGCGATGGCTTGCCGTATCGCAGCAGCCGCATGGGCCACGATCCGCTGTTCGGCCTGCATGGACGATCACACCTTCAGCCGTGAGACTAACCCGGCGAGTAGCGTGACCATCCGACCGCGAATCGAGGCACCGACTTCGACCACCTCCCGGTGGTCGAGAGGCTTTCCCGCGCGCCCGGCAGCGAGGTTCGTCACCGTGGAAACGCCGAGTACGCGGACCCCGTAGCTGCGGGCGACGAGGACTTCCGGAACGGTCGACATCCCCACGAGGTCGGCACCGAGGCGCTCGAGCATCGTGATCTCCGCCGGCGTCTCGTACGCCGGACCCGACATCGCAGCGTAGACGCCGGTCTTCAGCCCAGGGTCGAGCTCCCCTGCCAGCTCGCGCAGAGCCGGGTCGTAGGCGTCGGTCATGTCCGGGAATCGCGCTCCGCTCGCGGTGTCCTGGGGTCCTATCAGGGGACTCGTCCCCATGAGGTTAATGTGATCGGTGATCACTACCAGATCGCCTGGCTGATAGTTGCGATCGATCCCTCCGGCTGCGTTGGTCACGATGAGCGTCCGAACCCCGAGCGAGGCGAGCATCGCGACGGGCAGCACCACATCATCCATCGACCGCCCCTCGTAGAAGTGAAAGCGGCCCGCCATGACCGCCACATCATCGGCAACGGCCAGCGCGCCTCGGTGACCCGCCACCGACGGCGAGGTGAACCCGTCGATCTCCCGGTACCCGATGATAGTCGTGTCGCGAGCTTCGGGAACCAGGTCATCGACGACGTCCGACAACCCCGAGCCCAATACGATCGCGATCGCGGGGGTTCGTTGGGTCTGCTGCCTGACTGATGAGACGGCCCGATCGACACGGTCACGGAAATCGGCTTGCATGAGAGGAGAGTATCCTCAAAACCGTCCGAATGTCACCCACCGGAGCACCGTGATCCAGGGCACGGCGGCACATCTGCATCGCTTCAATTGACTGGAGGAAGGTCTCTCGTTAATGTAGCCGGTATTCGGAGGGCATGTGAAAGAGGCTATCGATGTCGCGGTTCTCGGCGCCACGGGTACGGTCGGGCAGAAGTTCATCCGCCTGCTCGAGGGGCACCCGATGTTCCGGCTCGCCGAGCTCGTCGCGTCCGAACGATCGGCGGGGAAAGCGTATGCGCAAGCCGTCGCATGGAAGCAGGAGACGCCCATCCCCGCCTCGGCCGCCGGCATGGTGGTGCGGCCGCTTCACGCACCGCTGTCGAGCTCGATCCTCTTCTCGGGCCTTGATTCCTCGGTTGCCGGGGAGGCTGAGCAAAGTTACGCCGGTCTCGGGCATACGGTCATCTCGAACGCGTCCAACCATCGCATGGGCGACCGCGTGCCGCTGATCATACCGGAGATCAACCCGGACCACTTCGGCCTCGTGCATCACCAGCCGGGTCCCGGAGCAATCATCACGAACTCGAACTGCTCGTCGATGTTCCTTGCGATGGCGCTCGCTCCCATTCATCGGGCATTCGGCGTCGAGAAGGTGCAGGTCACGACGATGCAGGCCATCTCCGGAGCCGGCTATCCCGGCGTGGCGAGTCTGGACATCCTGGGGAACGTCATCCCCTTCATCCGTAACGAAGAGGAGAAACTTGAGGAAGAGGTAGCCAAGATCCTCGGCACCCTCAACGGCGATCATGTCGTCCCTGCGAGCTTCGCCGTCAGCGCGCAGTGTAATCGAGTCCCGGTCCACGACGGCCATACCGAGACCGTTTCGCTCAAGCTGGTACGGAATGCGAGCCTCGAAGAGGTGCGGGAGACGCTTGCCGGCTTTCGCGGGCTGCCGCAAGAGCGAGAGCTTCCCTCTGCCCCGCCTGCTCCGCTCATCCTGGTCGACGAGCCCGACCGGCCCCAACCGGCACGCGACGTCTGGCGGGCGAACGGGATGGCAACGCTCATCGGTCGACTGCGACCGTGTCCGGTGCTCGACTACAAGATGGTGATTCTCGGGCACAACACCGTTCGCGGCGCCGCCGGCGCGGCGATCCTGAACGCTGAGGCGTTCGTGAGCCTCGGATACCATTTACCCCGATGATCGTCATGAAGTTCGGCGGGTCGAGCGTGCGCAACTCGCAGATGATCCGGCGCGTGATCGATATCGCGGTCACACGGCTCGAGAACGCTCCGGTCCTCGTGTCCTCAGCGATGGGCAAGACGACGGACACGCTCGTGCTGGTTGCGTCATGTGCCCAGGGCGGAGACCGAGACGCCGCCTTCGCACTCATCGAGAAGCTCGAGGCGACTCACTATTCGGCAGCACGCGAGCTCCTCGCCGATTCCGCCGGCCTCGAGCATGCCCTGAATCGGCACTTCGAGGAGCTGCGCGGTCTCACGCAGGGCATCTTCCTGATCAGGGAGTGCAGTCCCCGCAGCAGCGATGCGCTCCTGTCGTTCGGTGAACGGCTTTCGACGCTGATCATTACCGCCGCCGCGCGAGAACAGGGGATCGACGCGGAGCTTATCGATGCGCGAACGCTCATCCGTACCGACGCTCTGTTCGGTTCGGCCGGCCCGGAAATGGACCGTACGACTCGGAATGTCAGAGAGCAGATACGCGCTCGACGCGATCACCTCTACGTGACGCAGGGGTTCATCGGATCGACTGAAGACGGAGTCACGACGACTCTGGGCCGGGGTGGATCCGACTACTCTGCAACGATCATCGGCGCCGCGCTCGAGGCCGAGGCAGTCGAGATCTGGACCGATGTCAACGGCATCATGACCAGCGACCCGCGGATCATCCCCAAGGCACGAACGATTCCGACGATCTCATACGACGAGGCGGCCGAGCTCGCGTACTTCGGGGCCCGCGTTGTCCACCCCTACACGATCCTTCCGGCGATTCGCCGGGCGATTCCGGTCTGGGTCAGGAACACGGCGGAACCCCTGGCCAGGGGGACCTGCATCCAGGCCCGAGCCGAGGGCAGCGGCGTCCGCGCGATTGCGTCGAAGTCGGGGGTCACACTCATCACCATACAGTCCTCACGCATGCTCAATGCCTACGGGTTCCTGCGCGCGCTCTTCGCCGTGTTCGACACCCACCGTGTGTCGGTCGATCTGGTCGCGACGAGCGAGGTGTCTGTGTCCATGACGGTGGACCGTGACGTGGATCTCTCCCCGGTAGTGAGGGATCTCTCACCTCTCGGCGAGGTGAGCGTGGAGCGGGAGAAGAGCATTATCTGTATGGTCGGCCGGAACGTCTTCCGGCGGGCGGACCTCCTCGCTCGGATCTTCGCGGCAGTGGATCCGAGTCCGGTGCGTATGATCTCACTGGGCTCTTCGGACATCAACCTTACGCTGCTCGTGGCCGAAAGCGATACGGTGCGGGTCCTCCGATCGCTTCATGATCTGCTTTTTGATTCCTGAGGTCGCTTTCCATCTTCCCCCGGTTCAACTACAATGCGTGCCAGAGGTTTTGTGGACATCTTTGATCGACTCGGAGACCTGATTCGCACGATACTCGACGACGAAGGGAGACCGGGCGCTCCAGCCTCACCCTTTGCCGACCCGGATGAGCGGGCTGCGTGGGAGGAACTCGATGACTACATGAGAGGCGTGCATCACCACGGGACCCCGACCTCGTCCTCGGACGACCAGTACCGCGAGATGCCGGCCTCGCTGCGCCGCGATTTCCGCAATCTCGAAGTCCGAGTGGGGGCACCGCTGCCCGATGTTCAACGGAACTACAAACGCTTGATGGCGGCCTTTCATCCCGACCGTCACTCCTGCGACCCGGTACGGCTTCAGACCGCAACAGAGGTGACGAAGAAACTGAACCAGAGTTTTCAGCGTATACGCGCGTACTACAAAGGAGGAGCGTGAGCACCGTATAGCCCTATCGCTGCCCCATGACGCTATTCCACCTGCTGATCACCTTCGCTACAAGCCTCATCGTCAACCTCGCAGTCACACCGGCTATCATCCATGTAGCTCATAGCAACCGGTGGTACGACGAGCAGAACCATCGCAAGATTCACACCGAGGATGTGCCTCGCATCGGCGGGGTCGGGATCTTCGTGGGGTTCCTCGCCGCGGCGATCGTCGGCGGCGCCGTGGGTACCGGATCGCTGCCCGGTATCGCGAGGATTATCGATAGCCAGCCGGGAGAACTGGCTCTCCGCTTTCTTCCCCCGCTGTTCGGTGTGGCGCTCATTCACCTGCTCGGTCTCATAGACGACTTCCGGAATCTACGAGCCGTCATCAAACTGTTCATTCAGATCGCGGCAGCCACAGTCATCGCCCTCGGGCCGTTGCGCATCGATCAGCTGACGGTCCCACTCCTGTGGTACACCGTTGACTTGGGCGCATTTGCGGTTCCCGTCACGATACTGTGGATCGTCGCGGTGTCAAACGCGCTGAACTTCATCGACGGGGTGGACAGTCTTGCCGGGGGGAACGCCGGCATCGCGACGGTCTTCTTCGCCGTGATTGCCATTATGGCCGCGGAGGCGGCTACCGCGCTCCTCGCGATTGCGCTGCTTGGAAGCATCGTCGGTTTCCTGGTGTTCAATGCTCCCCCGGCGCGCATCTTCATGGGTGACTCGGGCAGCTACGTCCTTGGTTTCGTGCTGAGCCTCTTCCCGCTCATGTTGAACGAGTGGACCGGAAGCTCGCTCAACTTGATCCCAGCGATCACCATTCTGGGCATTCCTCTGCTCGATGTGACGACGTCGGTATTTCGGCGCCTGCGTCGTGGCCAGCATCCGTTCAGTGCCGACCGGGAGCATCTGCACCACAAGCTCATGGACCTCGGGCTCGAGACGTGGAGTATTCTCGGTTTGACCTACGGAGCGTCAGCCGTCCTCGGCATCGTAGCCGTGGCGTGGTATCTCCTGCCTCCGAACATCGGAACCGCTCTCAACCTTGGAGTGTGGGCGATCTGCGCTCTGCTGATGGGCGTTCTCATTCGGCTGCGCCGCCGCACGTGACGATGCGTCGGTAGAACGCCTACGACTCGAAACCGTACTCGGCCAGTTTGCGGTGGAGCGTCTTGCGGCCAATGCCCAGGACCTCGGCCGTGCGGCTCTTGTTGCCGTTGTTCGCGGCCAGATTGGCGCGTATGAGCTCTTTCTCAGCGTCCGCCAACGTCGCCCCGAGTTGGACCCGGACATAGTTGCTTTCGGTATCCGAGGCGATCGACGGCGGCAGGTCGTCAGGGGTGATGATGGACCCCTTCGCCATGACGACGGCACTCTCGATGGAGTTGCGCAGCTCACGCACGTTACCCGGCCAGCTGTACGTGTACAGGAGCGCCCTCGCCTTGGCATCGATTCCCTCTACCTGCTTCGCATTCTCAGTCGCGAACTCCTTGATGAAAGCGGACACGAGAATTGGAATATCTTCCTTCCGTTCACGCAGCGGAGGGATGTGGATGTTCACCACGTTCAGACGATAGAAGAGATCCTCCCGAAAAGTGCCTCGCTCGATCTCACGTTTCAGGTCCTTGTTCGTCGCAGAGATGATCCGAACATCCACCTCGAGCGTCTGCTCCCCTCCGACGCGCTCGAAGGTCTTCTCCTGCAGCACGCGGAGGATCTTGATCTGGACGGTCGGAGCGATCTCGCCGATCTCGTCGAGGAAGATGCTGCCGAGATGCGCGAGCTCGAAGCGCCCGCGCTTCCTCGCGACGGCGCCGGTGAAAGCCCCTTTCTCGTGCCCGAACAGCTCGCTTTCCAGAAGGCTCTCGCTGAGTGCAGCGCAGTGGACCTTCACGAAAGGCTTGTCGTTGCGATTCGACATCTGGTGGACCGCATCCGCGATGAGTTCCTTGCCGACGCCGCTCTCACCGGTGATGAGAACGGAGGCTCTCGTGGGAGCCACCTGACGCACGACGTCGAAGATGCGCTTCATCTCGGCGCTCTTGCCGATGATATTGGCGAACTGACGCTTCTGCTGCACCTCCTCCTGCAGCGCCCGATGCTGCAGGGCGAGTTCGCGCGTCGACAACGCGCGCTTCACGAGCAAGCTCAGCCGATCGAGGTTGACAGGCTTCGTGAGGAAGTCGTATGCGCCGTCGCGCATAGCCTGGACCGCGGTTTCGATCGTCCCGTGGCCGGTGAGAATGATGACGGGAAGCGTTGGGTACGACTCCACGACGCGACGAAGCAGTTCCTCTCCGGACACACGCGGCATCTTGAGATCTGCGATGATCAAGTCGATCTCCTCTTCTTCGAGCAGATCAAGCGCCTGTTGACCATCTTCAGCGAGCACGACGTTGTGACCGTCGAGCTCGATTGCCTTTCCGAGGCCGGCGCGGATATTCTTCTCGTCGTCGACCACCAATACGTTAAACTTCATCGCCGTCTCCCTGCCAGCTCAACAGATGCTGTTCGCGCTGCGGAATCGGCAGCATGATCGTAAACGCGCTCCCTCTGCCTTCCTGACTGACCACAGAGATATCGCCCATGTGCTCCTTGACTATCTTGTACACGAGCGTCAGGCCAATCCCGGAGCCGAAGTCTCTGGTCGTGTAGTACGGCTCGAAGATCTTCTCCATCACATCTTCGCTCATACCCTCGCCGGTGTCGCTGATCCGGAGCAAGACGTCATCGCCGCTCTGACGCGTCGTGACCGTCAATACCCCACCCTCGGGCATCGCGGAAATCGCGTTCTTGACGATATTGAGAATCGCCTGCTTCAGGTACTTCTCGTCGAGCCGAAGCTGCGGCAGATCGTCGGCGAAGTCCTCCACGATCGATATGCCGGCCTCCTGAAGCTCGAAGCGCACGAAATCGAGCAGCTCCTTCACGATCGGATTGAGGTCCTCGTCGTCGAGCGTCGTGTCCATTGGCCGCACCGCGAACAGGAAGTCGACGACGATTCGATTCAGCCGCTCCACTTCTTCGTTCACTACGTCGACGTACTCACGAATCGTGCCGGCGCGACCATCATCGATCGCCGCGAGAGCCTTCTGAATGAGCTGCATGTGTATGCCGATCGACCCGAGAGGATTCTTGATTTCGTGCGCGACGCCCGCCGCGAGCGTCGTGAGGCTGGCAAGGCTTTCGGCTCGCCGAAGCCGAGCCTCCCGACTCCGTTTTTCCGATACGTCGCCGATGCGAACGATCGATCCGGTGATGGCACCTTCGCGAAGGAGCGGTGTAACGGTGAACGCGAGGGTTCGAGTCGTGGAGCCCCGGTCGAACGTGAACTCCCGATCCACGACCGACTCCTGACCGATGAGCGTCTGCTCGATAAATCGGGCAATCTGGTCGTCCGCGATTGTCTGCCAGATCGGCCGATCGGCTCCCTCACCCGGGGTCATGGGCACGAGCCGCTCGCAGGCCTTGTTGTAGAGCACGAGCAGATGCTCGTTGTCTGCAACCATCAACCCGTCGTTCAGCGAATCGAGGACGGCAGCGACAAGGTCTTGCTCGTTCGCGAGGTCGCGAATCAGCATTCGCACCTGCTCGGTATCGAGCTTCTCGAACTTCTTCAGCGCCCGCT
>SLST01000553.1 GCA_007130265.1 Spirochaetales bacterium | reverse complement strand
GATGGCGGGGGGAGACAACTGCCACCGCGGCGCGGTGCTCGGTGCGCTGTTCGGCACTGCGTACGGCGCGTCGGCCTTTCCCGAAGCGTGGCGCGAAGGGCTGCTTACCAGGCCCCCCTCACGGCAGTCGAATCTGGTCGAATGATCGCAGCGCCTCGATGATGCTGAGGTTCGTGTGGTACCCCGGATCAACGTCCGGACACGCCGGTACGACATCCACTATACGGCCGTCGGCAGAGCGTGTCTGCACCCAAAGCGGCGGGTTGCCGGGCACGAGATAGCGCCGCACGAGGGCGTTGTGGCAGACCGCGAACACGGAAAGGCACCGCTCGCGCACGGAGGCCGATCCGTCAAGGCCTGAATGGTCGGCGAGCACCTGCGCCGCCGCGCGCATCGTCTCCGGCAGGCTCCACCAGGGGAGCGTGGGGTCTACAGGATCGCGACGGACCAGGTCAACGGTCTTGGTGATCCCTTCGACGTCGCTCCTGAAGCCGTTCTCGAAGTTAGCAAAAAGGACATCGGGAAGCCGAGCGCGAGCCGCACGAATCCGCTCGGCGTCGCGGGCCTCGAGTCCCTCACGCCGCTCGATCGCCCGCAGAAACCGCGAAGCGAGACCGACGAACTCGATCGAGTGCCCCGGATCGCTCTGCAACCTCCCGTCGTGAAGAAGCGGCCGATCATGCTCGTCGACGGTTTCCCACATATCGCCGCGTCGCGCGAGAGGCGGCATGTCGGTTGAAGCGGTGTGGCAGGAGAGGATCCGATCGATGATGCGCAGTCCGGTCTCCGTGCACCATGCACCTCCCTCGCGTTCGGCCATCAGGGCGAGCGCACCAAGGAAGATCATGAAGGGCCCCTCCTGTCGAACGAGCCGGGGATCGTCGTTCGATACCGGGAGTCCAGGCTTGAACTGGAGGCTGCGAAAGCCGAACTCCCACAGGCTCTCTGCGATCGCAACGAGATAGTCACGGGCCTGTCGGATCGCCGGTTCATCGGCCCGGTGGTGTGCCGCCGCGTAGAGCCCCTTCGCACAGAAGATGTCGGCGAAGGAGTAGTGGTCACGATCGGCGGGCGCTCCACCGTCGGACCGGGGTGAGCCGTCGCGATCCATCAGGAAATGAACATGCCCCGCGTTTCGCTCGCGCACCTCGCAGAGAGTCCGCGAAAGCGATTCGACGACACGGTTGATCCGGCCTACGAGATCGCGGTATGAGACCGCCGCCTGAACCTGCGCAAGCCACTCCGCGTGCACGACAAGCGACTCGAGCCCACGTCCCTGAATCCACCCGAAGACGGCGTTCTTTCCGCGGAACGGATCGTCGGCGGCGAAATCGCGTCGGCCCGGCACATCGTACTTCGTGTCGAGGAACGGATGGTCGGGGTCGGCCTCGAAGCGAGCGACGATCCATTCGACCACAAGGGGGAGCCACTGTTCGTAGAATGGCGCAACGCCGCATACGGTCGCGAGATCGGGGCGCGTCGGGAGCTCGGGTGCCGGCAGGCAGTTCATCGTTGTCCTCCTCGATCCGGAGAGCCTACCAGATGACGGGCTGTATGGCAGCATGAGGTGCGTTTGTTTTCGTCACAGAGCCGAGCGCCCGGCTACATGAGTTGCCTCTTCTGTCCGAATCGAACACCCATTTCTGCTGCATCCACGCGAGTCCGTTCTTCGGGCAGGCCGTCCACGACGTGGTGGTCCGCATGGAGTGCCGCGACGGAAGTGCGCTACCGGCTGTGGCCCGACCTGCTCTGGCGGCCAATGACCCGGAACGAGATCCAGGCACAGGCACTCGCGATCGAGGCGCGTGTCGCAGCAGGAAATCCGGTGGCTGTAGGCTTCGGCGGACGCGGAGCTGGTGCGTCTCTTTCGGTCACCGGACCACGATGGACCGAGAATCGAGTGGCGGTACGACGTCGGTCTTCGGACGAGTACCATTGACCGGCTCATCAACCTCGACGTTCGGCGCGAAACGTACGTGCACGATCGGGCTCACCTCGAGGCACTTGTCGTTCGCCTGCGCGAGCGGCTCGCAGCGGAGAACGGTTTGCTCGCTGATCTACCCGTCGCGCCGGACGCGGAGGCCGGCGCACGCGCGCGTATCTTTCGAACGTCTGCCCGGCCGCCTTCGGGACCGACGGTGACGAGGCGCTTCCCGGCGAGTTCACCCTGATCAGCGCGGTGGGAGGGATCGCACTGTCCGTGCTCGCGCGGGTTGATCTTCGAATGCAAACTTTAGCTTGACACTCATATTATTTCATGTTATCTTAAGTAACATGAAATTGTCCGAAGACGCGGACCAAGGACGCCCCTATCGCAAGGTTGTTCGTGCGGCATCAGAAATCGCGACTCATGAGGCCATACTGGATGCAGCGTTCGTGGAGTTCTCTACAACGTCCTTCGACCGTGTGACACTCAAGCAAATCGCAGAGCGAAGCGGGGTAACGGTTCAGACGATCATCCGCCGCTTCGGATCCAAGGAAGAGCTGTTCGAGGAGCTCGCACGGCGCGAAGGCGAGCGGATCCTCGCCGAACGCGATGTTCCTGAGGGTGCGAGTCTTCCGGTCGCGCTCGACTCGCTGCTTGGCCACTACGAGCGCGACGGCGACACGATAGCGAACTTCGTGGCACAGGAGCATCTGTTCGAGCCCATCCGGGCTATTGTGGACCGGGGACGCAGGACCCATCGCGCATGGGTGGAACGCCATTGCCGGCACCTGCTATCAGGGCTTGACGGGAGCGTACGAGAACGCGTGGTCCACGCGGCGACCGTGGCCACGGATCTGAGTACATGGAAGTTGCTGCGCCGCGATCTGGGGCTCGAACCGGCGGAGGTTGCCGCTGTAATGACTGAACTGCTTCAAGGATTGGAGAGGAGGAGTTGATGGCACGGATTCTGATCTACACGTCGCCCGCGCGCGGACACCTGTACCCGGTCATAGGCGCGGCGGTCGAGCTCACGGCACGAGGACACGAGGTTCACGTCCGCACGCTCGCACCGGAGGTCGACCGGGTTCGGGCGCTCGGCCTCAGCGCCGAGCCGATTGCGGCCGCGATAGAGGCGCGCGAGATGGACGATTGGCGCGGCGGAAACCCCATGGAGGCGCTCGAGCTCGCGATGAAGACATTCGGCGAGCGAGGGTTGCTCGAGGTCGACGACGTCGGCGCCGCGATGGAAGCGACGCAGGCGGATGCGTTACTGGTGGACACGAACAGCTGGGGTGCACAGACAATCGCCGAAGCGTCAGGGCTCCCATGGGCGACGTTCCAGCCCTACTTCACGCCGTTGCCGGCGCCGGGGGTGCCGCCCTTCGGCCCGGGATTTCGCAGGTCGACGTCCGCGCCCGGACGAGTCCGCGACGCGCTCCTGCGGCGACTCATCTTCTCGAAGATGGACCGTGTGGCAATGCCCGCTGTCAACGAGATGCGAGCGCGCCTCGGGCTCGAAGTGCTCGGGAGCATAACCGACCTTCTGCTTCGCCCGCCACGCGTCTTCTACTTCACCACCGAAGCCCTCGAGTATCCTCGCGCGCATTGGCCCGAAAGCTTCCGGCTGGTGGGACCGGCCCGGTGGGTGCCACCTGCCGATCCGCCCGAATGGCTCCCAGAGATAAACCGCCCAATCGCGTTGGTCACCTGCTCCACCGAGCGTCAGAGCGACCGCGCCATCGTGGAGGCGGCGCTCGCGGGACTACCACGGAACGGACTCTTCGTAGTCGCGACGAGCGCCGCATACGGCCCAGAGGAGTTTACAGGCGCCACGACTCCGAACTGCCGCGTTGAACGCTACCTATCGCACGGCCCGATCGTCGAGTGCGCCCGGGTCGTCGTCTGCCACGGCGGGATGGGCATCACCCAACGCGCCCTCTCACAGGGGGTGCCGCTCGTCATTGTTCCCTACGGGCGCGACCAGCTCGAGGTCGCTCGACGAGTCGAACACGCCGGAGCCGGCGTCCGTCTGCCGCCAAGCCGTCTGAGCGCAGGAACGCTGGCCGCAGCCGTCACCAGGGCCGAGTCCATGACCGACGGCGCGAAGAGGATCGCCGCGGCATTCGCGACGGCCGGCGGAGATACCGCGGTTGCCGACGGGCTCGAAGAGCTCCTCGAAAGACGACCTGCAACGGTCGCGTAGACGGAGGTTTCCAGGGAGATCGGTCACCGTATGGTACGAGCGATAGACCAAAGGTAGTTGACAAGTAATTGATAGTGGATTAAAACCATCAAGAATTTGTGTTCAGCTTTGAGGAGGATTGTATGAGACAAAAGGTAAAGAGCGCGGCGGTTCTTCTCGCGTCCCTGACCTGGGCGCTGTCAGGCCTCGTCGCCGAGGCGGAGGTGGCGCGTACGCTCGAAGAGGTCAAGGCCCTCAACCGGGCAGTAGCCGAAGCGTATGTGCCGCTGCATGAGGAGTGGGTGCCGCAGATGGGAGTGCACTGGGGCGTGCCCGGCCCGTCTGTACTGGTGGCCGTCGGCGCGGACGAGGTAGTCGCGGCGTACGAGATCATGGTTCCCGAAGCTGCCGGCTGGTTCCCCTGGTTCGACCAGCCCGAAGGGGAGCCGATGATCCACGCCCAGTTGGGGCGCGTGTACACGCAACACATCTACGTGACCGACCGATCCACGGTGAACGAGGGACAACGTCCAGTAACGATCGGCATGACCTGGCCGGAACTCGTGGCTGCCAACCCGAAGATCGCCGACTACAGCGCGATCTCGGAATGGGTGCCCGGAATGGGCTACCACTACGGTCCGCCTGCGCCCGGGCCCGCGCTCCTCGTCATGGTCGGCCATGACGGAGAAGTGTTCGGGTTCGAGATCATCCAGCCGGCTGAACAGGGCTGGCACCCATGGTTCGATCAAGCTGAGGGGGATCCAATGGTGTTCCCGTTCGGACCGGCGTACACACAGCACGTCTACATCGTGCCAACGTCTCGCATCGGAGAACGTTAGCTTCCCAGCGGTGCGCCGCACGGGTAGTATCGGGGTCTATGGATACCTCAAGAGACAAAGACCGGGCCGACGCGGCACCGGCGACCGAAGATCAACGGCTGCTCGAGAACCCAACGCGCGAACCGAGAGCCTTCATCGACTCCGACCCGTGGCGGGTGCTCCGCATCCAGGGCGAGTTCGTCGAGGGGTTCGACCGACTCGCCGGCCTCGGGCCGGCGGTCACGCTGTTCGGCTCAGCACGCACGGATCCGGATCACCCATGGTACCGGGCGGCGGTCGAGACGGCTAAGCTGCTCGCGAAGGCAGGACTCGTCGTGATAACCGGCGGAGGCCCCGGGATCATGGAAGCCGGTAACCGCGGCGCGCGCGAAACCGGAGGCGTGTCGGTGGGACTGGGGATCGAGCTTCCCTTCGAGCAGGGGATCAACCCCTACGTCGAGATAGCGGTGAACTTCCGCTACTTCTTCGTTCGCAAGATGATGCTTGTCAAGTACGCTCAGGCATTCGTTATCTTTCCCGGCGGATTCGGCACGCTCGACGAGCTGTTCGAGTCGATGACGCTAATCCAGACCGGGAAGATCTCCCACTTCCCGATCGTGCTGTTCGGCACCGAATACTGGAGCGGGTTGCTCGAGTGGGTTCGGAATACCATGCTCGCGCAGGGAAACATCTCCGCCGAAGACCTTGACCTGATCACGGTGAGCGATTCCCCTGAACAGGTGCGCGACATCGTCGTCGAGGCGATCGCCGACGGCACGAAGCTTGACGAGCGGGAGGAGGCCGCGCGACGCGCGACTCGGGAGGCGTACGAGCACCGGTAGCGCGGCGCGCCTGTCACGTCGGTGGATCGCCCGTCGTGCAGTCGCCTGCCGGCTTCACCGCCGTGATCCACGGGTCTGTATTGAGCGGAGCGTCCATGGTCACGACCGAGTCGACGACCGGAAACAGGTACGCGGTCAGTTCGGCGTGCGTAGCGGGCTGGAAGCGGCGTCGGCCGGACCCGAACAGCCTTCGAGCCGCCTCGGCGCCGCTATGGGTGCCGGCCGCGGAGAAGCCCGCCTCCTCGCACAGCGTGACCCAGGTCTTGCCCGACGGATGCCGCAGCCTGCACACGCGCACCTCGACGATGTCGGCCTTCAGTCGATCGAGGCGTTCGATAGAAAGCCGATCGAGATCGAGCCAGGGGCCCGACGGAACGGCGAGCCTCTTCCGCAGCGTATGCGGATCGAGCGGCGTGCACACCCGGATCATGAGCGCCGACTCGCCTGCGATATCGCGTTCGTAGACCTCGACCGCAGAGCCGCCGGCCCACCCCGCGACCGTGGCAAGCCTCTCCCTCGCGCCGGCGTACCTTCGGAGGCCCTCGTAGGCCAGGCGCATCGTGCCGCCCGGACGGAGTACGCGATGAAGCTCCGCAACCGTTGCGGACGGGTCGACACTCTGCTCGATCGAAGAGGCCGCGGTGATGCCGTCGAACGAGGCGTCCTCGAACGGCAGGTCGGCTCCAGCCTCCACACGCACGAACCGGGCATTGCGTAAGCCGAGTCGCCCTGCGTTTGACCGGCACTCCTCGATCCGACGCTCCGACGTGTCCACGCCGATGACCTCGCCGACAGAGGGAGCAATCCTGAGCGACGGCCACCCGTCCCCGGGACCAAAGTCCAGGATCCGTGCGTCGTCGGCGCCCACACAGCAGAGGAAGTCCAGGATACACCCCTCGTCGTGCCAGTCTTCGCGACGCGTCAGATCGAAGTCCCGGTACACGACCGGTAACGACCGACCCGACTGCGACGCCATCTCGTCGTACATGAACTCCGCGGAGGTGCAGACGCGCAGCTTCGGATGCTCGAGCGCCCATGGTTCGATGGTCATCGCGGGATTGTAGCACGGCGCGAGCACGGGTTTGCACGACGATGCTGACGTGCATTCGGCCGGTCGCTATACTGCGTGACAAGAGGAACCATGACCATGAGCCGCCACCTCACCCATCCACGCGACGAAATCGTAGAGTTCATGCAACGCATCTATGGGTACGGCATGACCACCACCTCCGGCGGGAACCTCTCGATACGCGACGAGGACGACGACGTGTGGGTATCGCCGGCCGGATACGACAAAGGAAGCCTCACTCCACTCGACATCATCTGCGTCCATCGCGATGGAACCGCAGACGGACCGCACCGGCCGTCGTCCGAACTGCCGTTCCATCAGGCGATCTACGGTGTCCGGCCGGACGTTCGGGCGATCGTCCATGCGCATCCGCCCGCGCTGGTCGCCTTCAGCCTCGCAGGAGAAGTCCCGGACACGCGCATCCTCCCGAACGCACGACTCATCTGCGGGGATGTCGGTTTTGCACCGTACGAGCTGCCCGGAAGCACGGCGCTCGGCGAAGCGATCGCGAGCGCCTTCTCGCAGGGCTATGACACGGTCATCCTGGAGAATCACGGCATCGTCTGCTCAGGGGCCTCGTTGTTCGAGGCGTTTCAACGGTTCGAGACCCTCGACTTCTGTGCTCGGTTGAGCATCGAAGCGCGTCGGGTGGGAGAACCTCATACTCTGAGCGATGAGCAGCTCGGATTCATCAAGGGAGACTCGCACCTCGTGGCCGAGTCCGACCCGGGTACCGCGTCCAGCCGGGAACGCGAGCTGCGAACGATGATGGTCCGTCTCATCCGTCGGGCCTACGACCAGATGCTCTTCACGAGCACTGAAGGAACCTTCTCGTGCAGACTCGACGACGACGCATTGCTCATCACGCCCTACGGGGTGGACCGCAAGCGCATAGGGGCCGAAGACATCGTTCTCGTTCGACATGGAAGACGCGAACGGGGCAAAGTCCCGAGCCGATCGCTGCAGCTTCACCAGAAGATCTATCAGCGCCACGCGGATGTCGCGGCGGTACTGATCGCGCATCCGCCGAATGTTATGGCCTTCGGCGTCGCGCACGAGCCGTTCTCCACGCGAACGATTCCCGAGAGTTTCATCATGCTCCGTGACATCCCGCTTCTCGAGTACGGCGCACAGTATACCGACCGGGATGAAGTGGCCGGCATGATCGACCTGCAACGTCCGTTCGTGATCGTCGAGAACGACTGTGTCATCGTGGTCGGGAGCACGCTACTCGAAGCATTCGACCGTCTCGAGGTCGGCGAATTCTCGGCACGTTCTGTCATCGGTGCTGCCGCGATCGGGCCGGTGTCCTCGCTCGGTGAACAGCAAGTCGCCGACCTGAAAGACGCCTTCGGCATACGATGAGTCAGAGGACCACCGTTCGCGCGACAGCCAGGATCGGTCAGCTCTCGTCCGACCTCCCGAGCCCGCGGATCGCCTCGTTGAGCTCGTCCACGCGCCCCACGACATCGCTCGTCACCGTCCCCATATCGCGCTCGGCGAGCAGCTCCACTGCGTCTGCGACCGTCTCGACGCTCCACACGTGGAATTGACCATCGTCGATCGCGGCGGACACGTCTCCGCGCAGCATCAGGTTCTGTGCATTGCTCGCGGGGATGATAACTCCCTGATTCCCGGACAGCTCGGTCATGCGGCACACGTCGTAGAACCCTTCGACTTTCTCGTTCACCCCGCCTATGGCCTGCGCATCGCCGTGCTGGTTGACCGACCCGGTGATCGCTACGTCCTGTCGCAGCGGGGCATCAGCGAGCGCCGAGATGAGCGCAAGCAGCTCGGCAAGCGAGGCGCTGTCGCCCTCCACCTGCGCGTAGCTCTGTTCGAAGACGAGCCGCGCGCTGATCCCCAGCGGACGTCCGGAGGCCAGTCGCGACAGGTATCCGGTGATGATCATCACCCCCTTGTTATGGATAGGCCCGCCGAGCTCGGTCTGTCGTTCGATATCGACGACTCCCTCCTTGCCGGGGCCGACCGACGCCGTGATGCGCATGGGGCGCCCGAAGCTGATCTCACCCTGTGGCAGCACCGAGAGACCGTTCACCTGCCCGACACGCCTGTCCCGGGTATCGATGAGGATCGTACCGTCCTCGATGAGCTCGAGGACCTTGTCCCTGATCAGAGCCGACCGGTAGATCCGTTCATCAAGAGCTCGCTCCACGTGTTCGGCCTCGATTCGCTCGCTCTCGTCCGACCGCGCCCAGAAACCGGCTTCCCGCACCACATCATGAAGCGTGTGCATGCAAATGCTGAGTCGCTCGTGTCGTCCGGCCTCGCGGACGGCGTGCATGATCAGAACAGACAGTGCTTCGTTCGACAGTTCGCCAATGTCCTCTTCCGCGGCGAAGCTCACGAGGGAGCCCACAAGGGCCGTCCGGTGTTCCTCTGAATCGTCCATGCGAGTATCGAGGTCGGCACGCACCTTGAACAGTGTACTGAACCCCGGGTCATAGGTCTGCAGGAGCTGCAGCAGAAACGGATCACCCACGAGCACGACTTTGGTGTGAAGCGGCACGGCCTGGGGCTTGAGAGACTTGATCGACATGAGTCCGAGTTGCTCCTGAAGCTCTTCGATCTGCAGCCGCCCGGCGTCGATCGATCGCTTGAGGGCCTCCCATCCATAGGGATTTCGCAACAGGTCACGAAGCGGAAGCACGAGAAACCCGCCGTTCGCCCGCAGAATCGCCCCGGCTTTCACCATCGTGAAGTCGGTGGTCAGAGCGCCCATCTGCATCTCCTTCTCGACGGTTCCCACGAGGTTGGAGTAGGTGGGGTTGCGCTCCACGACAACAGGCGCGCCGTCGCATCCCGCATTATCAACCGCCACGTTCACGGAGAACCGGGAGAAGAACGCCTCCTGTTGCGCCCGCATCTGCTGCTGCACCTGCGGAGGGACGTTCTGCCCGTCGGCGTTACGGCCCTTGAGCGTCTCTACGTTGTTCTGCACGTCCTCCTTCAGGCCGTCCAGATACTCGCCGACCCCGTCATAGTCGCCGTATTCCTCGTGCAGGTCACTGAGCGGCCCTTC
>SLST01000052.1 GCA_007130265.1 Spirochaetales bacterium | reverse complement strand
CGAGCGGGCCCTTGGTGACTTCGATGCGCGAGTGCTCGTCGAAGGTGACCAGGCTCTTCCCGATTACGTCCCCGAATCGGACGAAGTGCGCCACCAGTTGCAGATCGTCTCCGGAAAGCTCCCGAATCCGATCGTTACTCTCTAAGAATCGGTAGAATCCGGGCAGGCGCTTAGTGGTTCGGAAGATCTCTTCGGTGACGGCGTCGGTTTCGAGGAACAGATACCCGGGGAAGACGGGTGCGAGCGACTCTTCGCGCTTACCCCGCCGACGGATCGTCAGCTTGCGGCGGGGCCAGTGAAACCGCGCAAGGTCCACCGGGAGGTGCCTTGCGGCCATCGCCATGAAGCGCTCCTCGCTCCGTGGTTCGACGCTGACTACGTAGTAGCTCATGAGCCTCTACGGATGCGGAACTGATTCCTGATCATCTCGAGCTTGGGCGATTCGAGCGGATCGCTCTTCGCCCGGGAGAAATACTCGAGCACGAAGGCGAGAAAGACCGCGAGGAAGAAGGCTGTGATCGTTACGATGATGGAGATCATGCCTCGACTCGGTCCTGCCTTCTCCAACGGCACCTCAGGGGCCTCGATCACCTGGAACCGTCGCGAGGTGTCCTGGCTCTCGATACGCGCGCGCAGGAGTTCGGACTGGAACGTCGAGTAGATCTGTTCCTTCATCAGGAGCTCACGCTGGAGGTCTGCGTACTCTGCGGTGAGCGGCCCAACCTGGTCGAGCGGAATGGTGACCGGCGAGTAGAGTCGGAATCCGCTCTTCATCTCGGATATGAGCTGTTCTATTCGACGGATGTTCTGGTTGATGCGCTGGATCTGCGGGTCGTTCGGGTCCTCGACGAGGGCGAGCAGCTGTTCGCGCTCGAGCTCGAGCTGAAACTGTTCTCGTCGGAACTCAGAGACGAGATCGAGTGTCTGCCCGCCCTGCTGCGCGAGGTCGAAAACGCCGTACTGACGCTGGAAATCGATCAGCGCTCGCCGGGCGTTCAGCAGGTCATCTTCGAGTTGCGCCAGCTGAATCTCGATTCCCTCGGTCCTCGCGCGCGCCTCGTCGCGCGTGAGAAAGGTGAAGCGTGACTCGATCAACGGGACGATCCGCTGCAGAACGTCGGTCGCGAATACCGGATCGACGTGCTCGAAGGTCACCGTGAGCACACCGCTACCTGCTTTGAACTCGCTCGAGAGGCCGTTTGTGATCATCCGCCGCGCAGCGACGGTCGGTTGCTCGGCCTCCCTGAAGCGATCGAGAAGGTCGAACTCCTCGATGATCTGGTCGACGAGGCTTCGCCCCTGCAGCAGCTCCTGAACGAGCGCGGCGCTCGAGTCGCCCTCTCCCCGGCCGAGCGTCGTGAGCCCCGCGAGGATGCCGAGGTCGGTCGATCCGAGTCCTGCCGCCAAGCCCGGAGAGCCGCGGCCGGGGTCGGTGAGCAGGATCTGCGCTTCCGAGCGGTAGTAGTTGGGCAACGGGTTATAGGGGGAGTCCGCCGGCAGGCGTAAGGTAAGGAGCGAAAACAGGACGATGCCTATCGCGGCGAAAAAAGTCGTGAAGAAGATGAGCCGCCACCGTTTCGCAAGGACCGCGAGCAGGTCAAGCAACGAGACGGTGTCGTCTGGCGGTGAAGGCGTCTGCGGCGGCATCTCTGCCCTCCCGGAAGCCGCCCCGGTCGGGAGCACGTCCGACCCATTGTTCTCTTCGTGCGCACCCTTGCTTTCGTGCGAATCGCTCACTCGCTGGGACCTCTCGATGCGGCCGACCGGCCGATATGCCCAGAAGCTACCACGAGCCGCGCAAATCATCAACAAGCAGCTCCGGGCGACCCTCATTGATTGAGGCCCGACTGCCGATACTCTTTGAGAGATCTTGCGAGGTGACCATGAACCAACTGCGTTTCCCGATGGGTATCCTCCTCTTCGCGGTGTTGTTGTCCGCGGCATGGGCCGAGACGATCGCGGTTGCCGTCTCGTACCGTGATGCTGAGGACCGCGCTCACGCGCTCGGGCTCCTGGTCGAGCAGGGTGCGATGGAGTATCTTTTCCAGCAGGGACACATCGTCTTCAACGTCGAGGTAGATCGGGAAGACGATCAGTACACGTATCGAGCGATCGACGTGGCTCGCGAGGGCGGGGCCGTCTACCTGTTCATCCTCGACGTCGAATGGGATCAGGTCACCACGAGTGGGCTCATTCCGCACAGCCTGCTCACGCGTGTCATGGGCGTGATCGCGGAAGAGGAGATCGGTCGCCACACGCTCGAGGCCGCGTCGTTCGACCGGTTCGGCGAGATGAGCGCACAGAAGCTGGCGGAGCGGATCGGCGGTGCCGCCGCCGAGGCTGCGCTTGACGATATGCGTGAGCGTGTCGGAGGAGGCGCTTCGACATGGTAAACCGACGATTCTTCATCATCCTTGCGGTTCCTGTCTTGCTCTTGCCGCGAATCGCTGCCGGCGAGAGTTTCGAGGGGCTTGCGACCGTTGGATCGGGCGGCAGGTTCCCCACCGGCCTCTACGGCGCGACCAACCTGGTCCCGCCGAACACCCTCGTCACCGTACGAAACCTTGAGACCGGAGCTGCAGAGCGAATCATCATCACCAACGGCGTACGGGAACGCGGGATCTTCCTCGTCCTCTCGCCCGAAGCGGCGGCATCGCTCGGTTTCGATGCATCCGGCATGACCCGCGTGCGCCTCTCGGAAGTCAGACGCTCGGGTGTTGCCGGGGACGATACGGCGCCCGAGCGCCCACGGTCGCCTGACCCGGATCTCAATCCACTCGCCGTTGCCCGCTCGCTCATCGATACCCTGCCTCCGGCGCATTACCCTGATGGGGACCCGGCGGTGCTTCCGGCGGTGCTTCCGGCGGAGAAGCCCGACGAGCTCGTTCTTCCGCAACGGACCGACGAAGAAGCCGCTCGAACCGGCGTCGCGGCGGGTATCGCGCACACCCGGGTCGGCGATGAAAAGGCTGATCTCGAACGACCGGATCCGCCGCTGCCGGTGTCCCGCCGCGCCGCTGTCGAGCGCGATCTCGAGCCAACCGATCTTGCGGAGCTGCCCGAGGTCGGCGCCGAAGAGCCCGCCGCCGCGAGTCTCGAGATGACCGCGCACCCACCCGACGAGGCCTTCCACGCCCCGCTTGCCGAAGCAAGGCCGGCGATCGACGAGCGACCCGATCCCGGCGCCCCGGAACCGATCATTGCCGACGGGCCGGTCGACCTCGCGGTCCGTTCGGTCGTCAACCGGTTGCCCCGCAAAGACGTTCATCCGTCGCCGGCCGTCGCCGACGGCGAGATCGGGTTGCGCACCGTGTCGCGACCGGCTGACGAGGCGCTCGTCGTCGAGCTCCCGGCCGCCCGGCCTCCTTCGGTCGAGCGCCCCGCGCTCGCCGGACTCGCGCCGTTGCGCATCGTGGAGAGCGATCCAGAAGTCGTCCTCGCGCAAGCCGTGCCTCCGCGCGAGCACCGTCCGGAAGGTTCACTCGCCGCTCGCCAAGCCGAGTCGGTCCCGGTGACCGAAGTGGCCGTAGAGCCGCGGATAGCCGAAACGGAGGAGGCCGATGGGTCGTTCGACCGGACGCGGGCGGTCCCGGCGGAGGTGCCGCGAGACGCGCTCCTTGCTCTCGAGCCGGCCGACTTTCGTCCGCCGCAAGCGGCCATGCCCGATCGTGAATCGCGGCTCGACGAGTCGGAGCGAGTGGCGGTACGAGAGCCGGAACCAGCCCGGGTTGCAGTCGTCGACGAAGAGGAGCCGGCGGTCGACCGGATCGAGTCGGACTCCTACTATCTGCAGATCGGCGCGTACGCGAACGCTCAGACCGCGCGCGTCGCGGTTGACGCGCTCGGCGTAACCTATCCCATGGCCGTCGTGCCCATTGAACGCGAGGAGCAGCGGGTGTATCGCGTCCTCGTCGGGCCGCTCGAGCGCGATGAGACCGGAACGCTCCTGCTGTGGCTTCGGCAGCGGGGGTATCGCGACACCTTCATCCGGACCGGCGGCGAGCTCTAGACGCTGTTGCGCCGCCTGCGGCTCATTCGCCCTGGGCGTCGCCTACCAGGCACATCCATTCGGCCTCCGCGGCGATCTCATCGCCTACGTACGCCTTGCCGCGCTGCTTGATCATCCGTCGGGATATCTTGACGTTCTCGATCTCGAGTCGCACCTCGTCGTTCGGGCGAACCTGTTTTCGGAACTTCGCGCGATCCACCGTCGCGAGAAAGAACAGCTTCTCCCCGAGTACGCCGAGCTTCCGTACGCCGGCACCACCGCACTGCGCCATCGTCTCAACGAGGATCACCCCGGGTACGACCGGGTAGTCGGGGAAGTGTCCGGCAAAGAAGAACTCCGTGTCACTGAATACGCGGTACCCAACGATGCGCTCCTCACTCACCGTCTCCAGTCGGTCGACGTACAGGAAAGGGTCCCGGTGCGGCAGAAGCCCCTCGATTTCGTTCATACACCCTCCAGTCTTCCTTCGTCCCGGCATGATAGCGAGCGCAGCAGCCTTGCGCAAGGTTGAACGTCGCCCGGGACTCCACCATTCGGCGCCCTGCGCCGGTGGTCGACGGCCGGAACGCTCTTTACTATACTGCTGCACTGAGGAATCTATGCCTGAAAGAGACGCGAGACCAGTTGTCCACGATTCGAGCCGGGTTGGTATCGTCAACCGGGGCGAGCCGGCCGTGCGGTTCATCCGCGCGGTCGAGGAGTACAACGAGACGCACGGGACATCGCTGTCGACCGTGGCGTTCCACCTCGACGAAGAGGCCGATGCGCTGTTCGTGCGCGAAGCCGACGAGGCGCTCCCGTTTTCCGCGGTGCCCGGTTCGACCCAGACCGGCGGCGTGTACCTGCAGCGCGAGGTGCTGCTCGAAGGCCTGCGCCTCGCCGGATGCGACGCCGTCTGGGCGGGATGGGGATTCGTGAGCGAAGATGCCGATTTCGCGCGTATGGTCACAGAGGCCGGACTCGTCTTTCTGGGTCCCGGCCACGAGGCGATGCGGCTGCTCGGCGACAAGATCGCTGCGAAGGACCTTGCCGAGCGTTCGGGGGTCCCCATTCTACCCTGGAGCAATCGGGAGATCGCCGACCTCGCCGATGCCCAGGCGGTTGCCGAGCAGATCGGCTACCCGGTCATCGTGAAGGCTGCGCACGCAGGCGGTGGACGCGGGATCCGATTCGTCATGACCCCACAGGAGCTACCGGCGCAGCTCGAATCGGCTCGCGAGGAGACGCTGCGCGTCACCGGCGACGAGATCGTGTTCATCGAGCGCCTGGTGCGGGTCGGTCGTCACCTCGAGGTGCAGTGCATTTGCGATCGTCACGGATCGGTGCACACGTTCGGCGTCAGGGACTGTTCGGTGCAGCGTCGGAATCAGAAGATCATCGAAGAGACGCCACCGCCGGGTATGAGCGCTAAGGAGATCGCCGACATCGAGGCCGCCGCCGCCCGACTGATGCGAGCTGCCGACTACGAGAGCGCCGGAACCGTGGAGTTCCTCTACGATATGGAGCGCGAGGAGTTCTACTTCATGGAGGTCAACACTCGGCTCCAGGTGGAGCATCCGATCACGGAGCTCCTCTACGGCGTTGACCTCGTGGAGGGACAGATCGAGGTCGCCTTCGGGCGCAAGCTCGCCTTTCCCGACCTTCAGCCGCGCGGGGTCGTCCTCGAGGCCCGGTTGAACGCCGAGGATCCGGATCGCGATTTCACGCCCTCTCCCGGTTTCGTGCGATTCTTCCGTGCTCCGGCCGGACCGGGAGTGCGGGTAGATTCCGGCATCGCCCAGGGATCCACGATTCCCTCGCTCTTCGACTCGATGGTCGCGAAAGTCATCGCCCACGGGCGTGATCGCGCGCACGCAATCGGGCGGTTACGCCGTGCGCTACGCGAAACGCGCGTCGGGATCGACGGCGGTACCACGAACAAGGCCTTCCTGCTCACGCTCCTCGCGCAGCCAGAGGTGCTCGCCGGCGGCGTGCACACTAAGTACGTCGAAGAGCTGCTCTCACGGTCTGTGCGGGTACACGGCGAAGCCGACGCGGCGTTGATCGCCGCCGCGGTCGAGTCCTACGAGCTCCAGGAGACCGAAGCGCTCGCGCTGTTCCGACGTCAGATCGCGAACTACGGCTATCCGCGCAATGCTCCTGATTCGGGTGCCCGCGAGGTGAAGTTCGGGTATCAGGGGAACGAATACCGGTTCGTGGTGCGACGGTTGACGTCGTTCGAGTACCGAATCGAGATCGACGGCGAGACCGTCGAAGCGCGGTACCACCGGTCGAGCGGCGAGTCGAGGCTCACCTACGGGGGGCGGACATACTCGATCCAGACGATCGAGCGCGGCGATGCGCTCCAGGTCGAAGTCGACGGCATTCCCTGTCTGCTCGAACAGGAGTCCGGCGGCGCGGTCAAGGCGCCTTCGCCGGCGGTCGTGCTCGGCGTCACCGTTCAGGTCGGCGATACCGTGGAAAAGGGAGACCGTCTGCTCAGCCTCGAAGCGATGAAGATGGAGATGATCATCGATTCTCCGGGAGCCGGCACGGTCAAAGAGATCCACGCCGCTGCGGGGCAACAGGTCCCGGCCGGAGAGGTGCTGGTCGTCATCGAAACGACGAAGGACGAGGCTGAACCGTCCGGACCGAGGGCTCAGCGACTCGGTTTCCGGGTTGCAGATGAGGCTTCCCGGGACAAGGGATCGTCCGCAGAATGGGAACGGATCAGCGTGAGTCTCTCGGCGCTGTTCACGGGGTTCGACGCAGCGTCGGACGCGGCCGGCGAGTATGACCGGCTTGTTCGGTTCGCCGAAGACCAACCGGAGTACCGCGAGCGACTGGCCTCATTCATCTGCGAGATGCTCGAGATCACCGTCACGATCGATACGCTGTTCAGCAGCGAGCGTATCGTTGCCGAGCAGTTCGCGCGTCCGGTATCGTGGCAGGAGCTCATCTTCATCTCGTTCCGCTATGCGATGCACGGAAGCGAGGCGCTGCCGGATATCTTCACCGAGAGGCTCGATCGCGCGCTCGCGCTCTACCCGAACGTGACCGGTCACGAGTGCGCCTGGGTCGTCTTCTACCGGATGCAGCGCACGCAGCGCGAGCGGGATCGGAGGCTCGAGCTGCTGCGGTCGATGATCTTCACCCTCGAGGGACTCCCGGTACCCGCGGACCGCAGCGACGTACTGTTGCGTCTGCTCGACGAGGTCGTACGCCTGAACCAGATCGTCTCGCCGTCGCTCGCAGACGCCGCACTGCACGCGCGCTACCACCTCTACGAGCGGAACTCGGTCAACCTGGGCCGGCAACGGCGGCGTGAGCGCGTCCATCGGCAGGTGCGGCGGCTGATGGACGCCCAACCTGACTCGGATGAGCACCGGCAGATCGAACGGCGCATCATCGATTCGAGCCCCTACATCGTGCACGAGCTGCTGGCCGCGTACCGAACGGCCTCCGATACGTCGCGGCGTCTCATCCGTGGGCTGATCGCGCGGCATTTCGTGCGCGACCGTGAGCTCGAGGAGGAGCGTGACGTTCCCGCCGCGCACGGCGCGTTTGTGCGCGCGTCCGGCGTGGAGACCGTGGTGGTCGTCTCCGGACGGAGCACCGGGTCGGCGGTCTCCGCGGCCCTCCCCGCGGCGCTCCCCGCGGCCGATGCGACGAATCCGGAAGTGATCGTGGTGCATGACGCCGCAGATGATGAGGATGACGAGACGATCTTCGCCGGTAGCGCGTCGGCATCTCTGCCGGTGACCTGGCTCTCGGTCGGGATCTATCGGGACAAAAAGGGCAGCGAGTATCGGACCTATCGTGACGAGGACGGCTGGACCGAGGACAGGAGCCGACGGTCCTTCAGCCCACTTTTCTACCGTGAGCTGCGGGTCTATCGTTTTGCCCATTTTGCCATTCGCGTGCTCTATCACTCCGATTCGGTCTACCTTGTCGCCGCCACGGCAAAGGAGAACCCGCGCGACGAGCGACTCTTCGCTCTGGCTACGGCGAGCGAGTCGCAGCCCGAGCTCGGACGGCACGGGACGATCGAACGCGTGACGGAGTTCGACGAGGTGTTCATGGAGGCGGTGCTCAAGATGCGAAGCGAACAGGCGCATCGCGGGCGCAGGCTCTTCTGGAACCGTATCGTCGTTCATGTTCGGGCGCTGATTCCCCTGTCGGCGGCGCAGATCAAGGAGTACGGTAACCGGATCGTGCCGCGCACGCGAGAGCTCGGACTCGAGAAGACCGTCATCTACACGCGCCGCAAGCGCTGGAGCGAAGACATCGTGCGGGAGCTCGAGCTGCTGTTCCTCAACATATCGGAGGACCAGTTCACTCTTCGCAGCCGAGGACCCTCGGACGAGCCGTACAAGCCGATGGACCGCTACGTGTCGAACGTGGTCCGCAGTCGCCAGCGCAAGAACGTCTATCCCTACGAGGTGATCAAGATGATCACCTACACCGGCTATCCGGTGAGTCTCAACGTGCCGCGCGGCGACTTCGAGGAGTACGATCTCGTTGTTGCCGAAGACGGGACGCAGCGGGCCGTGAGCGTGAAGGGTCGCGAGTACGGGCGCAACGAGTCGAATATCGTCTTTGGTGTTGTGCGCAACCAGGACCCTGAGTCCGGCGGATCGTACAAGCGCGTGCTTGTGCTTTCGGACGCGACCGGCGACATGGGGTCTCTTGCCGAGAGCGAATGCCGACGCGTGATCGCGGCGCTCGACCTCGCCGAGGAGCAGCACCTGCCGCTCGAATGGGTTCCCATCTCCTCGGGAGCCCGCATCGACATGGAGAGCGGTACCGAGAACCTCGATTGGACCGCCGCGGTGCTTCGGCGCATCGTCGAGTTCACTCAGGCGGGAGGCGAGATCAACGTCATCGTAAGCGGCATCAACGTCGGCGCGCAGAGTTACTGGAATGCCGAAGCGACGATGCTCATGCACACGCGCGGGCTGCTCATCATGACCGACGAGGCGAGCATGCTCCTGACCGGGAAGAAGGCGCTCGACTTCTCCGGCAGCGTCTCGGCCGACTCGAACGTGGGTATCGGCGGCGTGGAGCGAATCATGGGGCCCAACGGTCAGGCGCAGATCTGGGCGCCGAGCGTCGCCGAGGCGTACCGGCTGCTCTTCCAGCACTACCGGTATACCTACGTCGCACCGGGGGAGCCCCGACCGGTCCGGTATGCGACACGGGACTCCGCCGACCGCGACGTCGGAGCGACCGCCTACGACGACAAGCTTGGTCAGGGGTTCGCGACCATCGGCGATATCTTCAGCGCACGGCTCAACCCGGAGCGGAAGAAGCCGTTCGATATGCGCCAGCTCATGCGCGCGGTGGTCGACGAGGACGCCGGGTATCTCGAGCGGTGGGCGATCATGAAGGACGCCGAGACGGCGGTCACGTGGGAGACGCGGATTGGCGGGCACGGCGTCGGGCTGATCGGGATCGAGAGCCGTCCGCTTGCACGTCTTGGCGACGTCCCTCACGACGGCCCTGAGAGCTGGAGCGGCGGAACCCTCTTTCCCCTGAGCTCGAAGAAGGTCGCTCGGGCGATCAACGCGTGGAGCGACCGCGTGCCGGTCGTTGTGCTCGCGAATCTCTCCGGGTTCGACGGTTCGCCCGAGAGCCTGCGGAAGCTCCAGCTCGAGTACGGCGCCGAGATCGGGCGAGCGGTGGTGAACTTCCGGGGTCCGATCGTCTTTGTCGTCGTGGCGCGATACCACGGCGGCGCCTACGTCGTATTCTCGAAGACGCTCAATCCGACGCTCTGCGTCTACGCGCTCGAGGGGTCGTACGCCTCGGTGCTCGGTGGTGCCCCGGCCGCGGCGGTGGTCTTCCCGCGGCTCGTCGAACGTGAGACGAAGAACGATCCCCGGTACCTCGAAGCGCTCGAGCGGGTTGAGTCGGAGGACGGTTTCACGCAGCGCGAGCTCGACGAGGTCTACCGCTCGGTCCATGCGGAGAAGCAGAACGCCCTCGCGCAGCGGTTCGACTCGGTCCACAATGTCGAGCGGGCGAAACGCGT
>SLST01000251.1 GCA_007130265.1 Spirochaetales bacterium | reverse complement strand
GGCCGACTCCGGGGACTCGTCCGACCAGGGTCGTGGCGGCGCGTCCGCCGGGCAGGAATCGCTTGACCGTTCGGCGATCAGGCCGCAGGGCGCGAGCGTCGATGCGTCGGGTTTCCATGTCTCGGGCGAGGAGGATCCAGGCAGTGAGCCTTCCGTCCATACTCAGGCGTCCCTGACCTCCGGTCGCGGAAACGATGGGCCCTCCCAGGCATCGTCGCCATCGTCGGCACACGCGGGTAGCGCCTCCTCACAGCTTCGCCAGACTTTGCAGAACCACCTCAATGGCGACATCGTGCGCGCAGCGCGCCTGATCATCCGGAACGAGGACAGCGGCGAGATCAGGCTTCATCTCAAGCCCGAACATCTCGGGAGCGTCCGGATTTCGTTTCAGGTGCAGGATGGGCATATAGCCGGGCGGATTATTGTCGACAATCAAACTGTACGGGAAGCGTTCGAGCAGAACCTGGCATCGCTCCAACGGGCGTTCCAGGAGGGCGGATTCGAGGCGTCGGGAGTCGAGGTCAGTGTAGCGGACTCCGGCGGGCAACAGAACGGCGGCGGCGAGAGAGCCGGAAGCCCGGCTGCCGCGACGGTTGCCGATCGGTTTGGACAGGTCGTGCCGGACCTGGTCTGGTTCGATGAGCAACACGAGCTCGTCGACATGGTTGTGTAGAGGAGCAGTATGGACGGTATGACACTTCACATGAGCGGAAACGACGTCGAGCGGCTTCGCGCGCAGAACGAGAGCTTCAACTACGCGCTGACGAACTCGCGTGTGGCGAGTAACGACCTTGGCAAGGATGAGTTTCTGAAGATCCTCATCACGCAATTGACCAACCAGGATCCAACCGAGCCCATGAGCGACCGCGACTTCATCGCGCAGATGGCGCAGTTCTCGACGCTCGAGCAGATGACCAACATGTCGACCCAGTTCGAGCGGCTCGGGGCGATGCTCCAGTCCGGACAGGCGTTCTCCCTGCTCGGGAAGACCGTTGACGTGGTGCTCGGCGAATCGGTCGTCACCGGAAAGGTAGAAGAGATCACCGGCGGCGACTATCCGCAGGTGCTCGTCAACGGAGCCTACTACGATTACTCGAACGTCCAACGCGTTCGTGCCGAATAAGGGGAGAAACCACCATGATGCGTAGCCTGTATGCGGGTGTCAGCGGCCTTCAGAATCACCAGATCCGGATGGATGTGGTTGGAAACAACATCTCCAACGTCAACACCACCGGCTTCAAGAAAGGTCGTGTCAACTTCCACGACATGATCAGCCAGAACCTGCAGGGTGCTTCGAGACCGACCGAACGGGTCGGCGGCGTGAATCCGCAGCAGATCGGCCTGGGCATGATGATCTCCTCGATCGACACGATTTTCACGCAGGGCTCGCTGCAGACCACCGGCGTGAAGACCGACGTGGCAATCCAGGGCGAAGGGTTCTTCATCCTGAGAGAGGGTGACGTGGATCTCTACACGAGGGCCGGGGCGTTCGGTCTCGACGAGAACGGAACGCTCGTGAACCCGGCGAACGGCATGCGCGTCCAGGGCTGGACCGCTCAAACCGAAGGCGCGGACACCTTCATCAACACCTCTGCGACCCCGAGCGATCTCGTCATCCCGGTGGGCGAGAAGGACGACGCGCGCGCTACGAGCGTCGTATTCGCCGCGAGTAACCTTGACAAGCGTACACCGGTCATCCCGCCGGGGGCAGGTCCACAGGAGGTCGCCGCGGGGACACACACCGTCACGAAGGAGATCTACGATGCCTTCGGCACGACGCACCAGTTACGCGTCGACTATACTCGCATTGACGGATCGCCGAATGAGTGGCTTGCGACGGTCACAGTCAACGAGAACACCGACGATCCGATCTCACCGACGGTTTCCGTCGGCGGCGTCCAGTCGCCCGACAACACCTACGTCGTGACCTTCGACAACTTCGGCCGTCTGAGCCAGGTCTCAAACGCGGCAGGTGGACTCGACGCGGCGGGAGCGTTGTCCATTGATGTGAGCTTCCTCGTGCCGGAGACCTCGATTCCGGTAGATCCGGTTACCGGACTCCCCGAAGCCCCGGAGACACAGACTCTCTCGCTGGAGGTCGGGGAGGTAGGAAGCATGGACGAGTCCACGACGCAGTTCGCGAGTGCGAGCAGCAACAAGATCGTCCGTCAGGACGGGTACGGACTCGGGTACCTGGAAGACTTCCGGATCGACCAGAGCGGCGTAGTAACCGGCATCTACTCGAACGGCACCAACCGGGCTCTCGGACAGCTGGCGCTGGCAAGTTTCATCAACCCGGGTGGGCTTGAAAAGGCCGGTGAGAACACGTACGTTGTGAGCATCAACTCGGGAACAGCGCTGGTTGATCCTCCCGGAGCAGCCGGGAAGGGCAAGATCATTGCAGGGACGCTCGAGATGAGCAACGTCGATCTGGCCGAACAGTTTACCGACATGATCGTGACGCAGCGGGGTTTCCAGGCGAACTCGCGGACGATTCAGACGTCGGATCAGATGCTGCAGGAAGTCTTGACACTGAAGCGATAGACTCGGAGGGAGTATCGGGGTAGATGATCGAGGTTACGCGTCTTGACGGGCGCAGCTACTATGTGAACCCGCATCAGATCGAGTACATAGAGTCGAATCCCGATACGACATTAATTATGCTCAGTGGCAAGCGGCTGGTGGTTCGCGAGGACTACCGGACCGTCTTCGATGAGATCGTCGAGTACCGACGCCTCATCGGAGCGTTCAAGAACGAGGAGTAGCCGCGTGGATCTCGGAACGATCATCGGAATTCTCAGCGGAGTAGCGCTCGTCCTCGTGACTATCATCACCGGCGGCGCCGGTCTGGCAAATTACATCAGCGTGCAGTCGGTCATCGTCGTCGTCGGAGGTTCGTTCTCAGCGATGCTCGTCGCGAATCCGCTGTCTCGGATGCTCGGAATCGCGAAGTACATCAAGATCGCGATGCAGACCCCCGATTGGCAGGAAGAGAAGATGATCAGTGATCTCGTCGCGTTCAGCGAGCGTGCCCGGCGCGAGGGACTGCTCGCGCTCGAGGACAACCTGGACGAGGTGGAAGACGAGTTCATGCGAAAGGGCATCCAGCTCGTCGTCGACGGAACCGACCCGGATATCATCAAGAGCATTCTCTACCACGACCTCAACGAGATCCAGAGTCGTCACGAGAGCGGGATCAAGATCTTCGAGGACTGGGGCAAGATCGCCCCGGCATTCGGCATGATAGGCACGCTGATCGGTCTGATCCAGATGCTCGTCAACCTTGGAGGCGATGCAAGCATCATCGGCGCCGGGATGGCCGTGGCGCTGATCACGACGTTCTATGGCGCGTTGATGGCCAATCTCATCCTGATGCCGTTCAAGACCAAGCTTGAGGATCGCGACAAGGAAGAGACGCGAGTGAAGGAGATCGTCATCGAAGGCATCCTCTCTATCCAGTCGGGTGACAATCCGCGCATTCTGCTCGAGAAACTGATCAGCTTTCTCCCGCCGGCACAGCGCGAAGTGATGCGCCAGGAATCGGCCCGGGATTAGCCTGGAGGAGGGCTCGCGTGGCAGGACCGATACCGCGGAGAAAAAGAAAACAACCCGAAGGGGCGGCCGACTGGCTGCTCACCTACGGAGACATGGTTACGCTCCTGCTGACCTTTTTCGTGCTGCTGTTTACGACCGCGACGATAGACGGGCATCAGCTGCGGCTCATTCTCGCGGCCTTTCCCGGGCTCGGGAGCTTCACGGGGGGGAACACCCTCGAGGCGGGACCACTCGCGGAGCTCGGGAACACGATCATGTCGCTGCCCTCGATGGAACGGGGCCGTGCCCTGAGCGAGGCGCGTCGCGAGGCCGTGAGTATCTTTGAGCCGGAGATACGCAGTAATCTCGTTCGGGTGACTGAGGACGAGCGTGGGCTCGTTATCAGTCTCGCCGCCGACGCGTTCTTTGCGAGCGGGTCGGCGAGGGTGAACATCGAGCAGACCCGCGACGTTCTCCAGAATCTCGCGCGGTTGCTCTCCTCTGAGGAGTTCGGCAATCGGACGTTCCGGCTCGAGGGGCATACCGACGACATCCCGGTCGGGCCCGGGCTGCCCTGGGAGTCGAACTGGGAGCTCGCCTCCGATCGGGCCGCGGCCGTCCTCCGGTTCCTCGTGCAGTACGGCGTGAACGAGGAGCAGTTTCAGCTGATGAGCCGTGGCGAGTTCGCTCCGATCGTCGACAATACGACGCCGGAAGGGCGGGCTTACAACCGGCGCGTTGACGTGATTATCCTGACCGAAGGGACGCTCTAGATGAGGAGACCACATGGCTGATGACATGTTTGATGCTGATGACGATGTCGTCGGTGTCGAAGAAGCGCAACCCGGACAGAAGCGTGTAGGATTTCTCTCCGGTGTCCTGATCCAGGTGCTCAAGTGGGTCGGCATTATCCTCGGGGCGGTGATCTTCATCGTAACGGTCGTTGTCGTCACGGTGAACTTCCTCGACCGGGGGGGTGTGAGTCAGACTCGCATTCCCACAAGCGATGAATACCGGGCCGAAGCACCGATCCTCGAGTGGTTTCAGCAGATCGGAGAGCTCAGGGGGAGTACCGCGGACCGCGTACGAACCACCTACATCGTTGAACCGTTTCTCGGGTACGACGGCGATAACGATGCGCTCACAACCGAGTTGATCCGTCGTCGAATCCAGCTGATCGGCATTTTCAATGATTACTTTGGGGCTCGCACGACGGACGAGCTCGAGGGTCCGGCGAACAAGCTACGAGTGCGCCAGGAGTTGCAGGATCAGATCAACCGGATACTGCGAAGCGGCCAGATTCGAGATATCGTCTTTGGCACGTACCAGTTTCTCCCGTTCTGACGCGGGATCGGCGAAATCGACCGAGGGGGGATTGCTTTTCTACTTGATCCGTGCGACCATGGCTACGGAGGGGAACTGATACAATGACGGAAGTTCTATCTCAAGACGAAATCGACCAGCTGTTGACGGCGATTTCGTCCGGGGACATGGACACTGAAGAGATTCCTCAGCCGGCCGACCAGCGCAAGATCAAGATCTATGACTTCAAGCGGCCGGACAAGTTCTCCAAGGAACAGCTTCGAACCATCAATATGATGCATGAGACTTTCGCGCGTCTGACGACGACGAGTCTCAGCGCCCAGCTGCGCAGCCTCGTGCAGCTTCACGTCGCTTCTGTCGACCAGCTGACCTACGAGGAGTTCATCCGCTCGATCCCCAATCCCACGACGCTCGCCGTGATCAACATGGATCCGCTGAAGGGGTCCGCTATACTCGAGATCGACCCTGCCATCACGTTCAGTATTATCGACCGACTCTTCGGCGGGCAGGGTGAAGGCAGCAAGGTGACCCGTGAGCTCTCGGACATTGAGACCTCGGTCATGGAGGGAATCATCGTCCGCATCCTCGGGAGTATGCGGGAGGCGTGGAACCAGGTCATAGACCTGCGCCCGCGGCTTGGTCAGATCGACACCAACCCGCAGTTCGCGCAGATCGTCCCGCCAACCGAGATGGTGGTGCTCGTGACCCTCGAGACCAAGGTGGGTGAGGTCGAGGGGATGGTCAACTTCTGCATCCCGTATCTGACGATCGAGCCGATCATCAGCAAGTTGAGCGCGCAGTACTGGTACTCGACCGTCCGACGCGGAACGACGACCGAGAATCTCAACATCCTGCGTGAGAAGCTCGCGACGGTCGCTGTGACCGTCGTGGCTGAAATTGGATGCATGGATCTGACTGTTGGTGATGTCCTGAGCCTGCGGCCGGGAGACGTTATCCGGCTGCCCAATATACGCGTCAGTGACCCGATGTCGCTGAACATCGGGAACCGACAGAAGTTTCTCTGCCGGCCGGGCCAGGTAGGCAATAAGCTGGCCGTTCAGATCATCAAACAGCTCGAGGATATCGAGCACGAGGACTTCGAAGAGCTTGTTGCCGACGAAGGAGATTGACGATGAGTGATGGATCACTCTCCCAGGACGAAATAGACGCTCTGTTGCAGGGAAGTGGGGGGATGGACTTCGACGCCGGGCCCACTACTCCGGCTCTCACCGATCAGCAACGTCGGGAGTTTGAGCGGCTGATTCACCAGACTGTCGGCAGTCAGCAGTCAAACCTGTCGCTTCTGGTCAACAACGAGGTAAGTATCAGTGCGCCGAGCGTCGATCTTGTCGATGCCAACGGCCTGACATCGGGGCTTTCCGGTGAGATCGTTCAGATTCGCATGAACCTGACTGAGGGCGCGCCGGGTCACCACTCGTACGTTCTCGGCGCAGAGGCTGCCGTTGAGGTCGCCGGGCCCATGATGGGGCAGGAAGGCGTTGACCTCGACGACGCTGCGGTGAATGCGCTGCAGGAAGCGTTCAGCCAGATTGCGGGTCCGGTGATTACCGCGCTCGGCGACAACGCCGGGACTACGGTGATGAACGATCCGCCGGAGGGAGCTTCCGGGGATGCGACGGTGCTCGAGTTGCCGGGCGGACAGTTTGTGCGCCTGACCTACGAGGTGCAGATCGACGACCGGGAGCCGTTCGAGGTGTACGAGGTGTTCGACGCCGCGGTGGTTCAGGCGGTCGTCGGAACGTCGCAAGCCGCGCCGGGTGGCGCCGCGCGGGCAGGCGGGCAACCGCAACAGCCGTCCGGAGACCAGTCTGCCGGCATGGGCGCGATGATGGGCATGCAGATGGGCGGCGCGCCGAACGTGCAGAGCGTCCAGTTCCCGAACCTGAATCCCGCCGGCAACGCCGGCGAGCAGGGGAATATCGGTCTTCTCATGGACGTATACATGGAGATGACCGTTGAGCTCGGGCGCACGAGGAAGCTTATCAAAGAGATTCTCGGGATGGGCGAAGGAACCATTATCGAGCTCGATAAGCTCGCCGGTGAGCCGGTCGACATTCTGGTGAACCACAAGCTCATCGCAAAGGGTGAGGTGGTCGTGATCGACGAAAATTTCGGCGTGCGGGTAACTGAGATCGTATCGCCCATGGAGCGAATGAGCGGCATGCCGTAGAGAAGAAAGGCGGGGCCATGAGCTCGCGGCGGTTTAACCGTGCCGCGGCGGGCGAATGGGTCCGGTGAGGAGGGTGGGAGTCCTCCTTGCCACTGACGGGAGGGGACAGATCAAACGCCTTGTAGTGATAGTCGCAATGGGACTGCTCGTCTCATTGCCGGTGTTTACGCAGAACAACGACAGTGGCCCCTCGGCCGACGAGAGCATCGTGCCCGTCGAGACGGACGGCCCGAGAGACGGCCGGGTTGACGAACGGACGCTTCTCTTCACCGATTCGGCCGGGACCGAGGAATCGCAGGATCTAAGCGTGTCGGGTTTCAGTTACTGGGACCTTGTGCGAATGGTCCTCGTGCTGGGGGTCGTCGTCGGGCTCATCTATCTCGTGTTCTACCTCCTCAGGCGAGCCGGCAACGGACGGTACGCACAGAGCGATCTGATCAGGGTCGTCGGCTCACAGCCCCTGCCGGGTAACCGCGCAATCTACCTCATCCAGGTCGGGCCTCAGGTGTTCATGGTCGGGGCCGGCAGCGAATCCGTCACGCTATTGGGGGAGATAACGGACAGGGAAACCGTGGATGCAGTCGCGCTTGCGGCGGGCGAGAGTGCCGGGGCAGGGCGTTCATTCGCGGAGGCATTCTCGTCTCTGATCCAGGGAGGGCAGGAGTCGTCGCTCGACCTGATGAGGCGGCAGAGAGAACGACTCGAGCGTCTGCGTTCGTAGGCGGTAGTGGTTCTTATGGGGGGGGGATGAATCGATTGCCGTTTCGAAAACGCCGTTTGGTGCTCGCGACCATGATCCTCTTTGCGCTTGTTGCTCCCGCGTCGCACGCGCAGGTCCTTGGTGACGCCGACGCCGTCGTGCCGCCGGGGGAGCAGTCGTTGCGCATTCCGTTCGTGAATCTCGAGATACGCGAGCCGGCCGACAACCAGGAGGTGGCGCTCTCCTTGCAGCTGCTCCTCCTGCTTTCGGTGCTGAGCCTCGCGCCGTCGATCTTCATACTCATGACGAGTTTTCTGCGAATCGCGATCGTCATGGACTTCGTCAAGCGCGCTCTCTCGCTGCAGCAGGTGCCTCCTAACCAGGTGTTGATGGGGATTGCGCTGTTCATGACCCTGTTCATCATGTGGCCCACGTTCACGACGATCTATGAAAACGCGTTCGTTCCGTTCGCCGGCGGCGAGATCGGGATCGAGGAGGCGTATCGGGAGTTCGAGGGGCCGGTTCGCCTCTTCATGTATCGTCAGATGCGCGGCAGTCCCGACACGATCAGGCTGTTCATGCGAATGGGCAACATGCCGGCTCCGGCGACGTTCGCGGATGTGCCGACGCATGCTCTCATCCCTGCCTTCATCCTTCACGAGCTCACCGTAGCGTTCAAGATCGGGATTCTCCTCTTCATCCCTTTCATCATCATCGACATGGTTGTGGCCTCCACGCTCATGTCCATGGGTATGATCATGCTTCCACCCATCATGATCTCGCTCCCATTCAAGCTGATCCTCTTCGTTCTTGTCGACGGCTGGGCGCTTCTGACGCAACAGCTCATCGCGAGCTTTGGAGGTCTCTGATGGACTTTGGGTTTGCGATTCAGATCGTACGAACTGCTATCTTCCACATTCTCATCGTGTCTGCTCCGGCGCTCGTAACCGGTCTCGTCGTGGGTCTCGTGGTGTCGATCGTCCAGGCGACGACCTCCATACAGGAGCAGACACTCACTTTCGTGCCGAAGATCGCCGCGATTCTCCTGGCGATTTTCGTCATGGGCCCCTGGATGATCCGCGTGCTCGTGCAGTTCACACAGAACGTGTTCCAGCAGATACCCGGGATGGTGGGCTGATATGCTGCTCGACGGACTCGTCCTGGACGCACAGCTCTTCTTCCTCCTCTTCGTGCGGGTCTTCGCGATGCTGCAGTTCGTGCCCTTGCTCAACTCCGCCTCCATCCCCAGCCTCGCGAAGGTGGCGCTGAGCCTGCTGTCTGCCGTGCTCGTTTTCCCCATGGTCCAGCAGGCCGGATATCCGCTGCCGGATTCGGGGCTCGCCTACGCCTTCCTGGCGGTCGGGGAGGCAATGATCGGCGTTATCACCGGGTTCATGCTTGCGATCGTGTACGCCGCTTTCCAGACCGCGGGTCAAATGTTCAGCCTTCAGATGGGGTTTGGTGCGAGCCAGGTGTTTGATCCGCTCGCGCAGATCGAGATACCCCTGCTCGGTCAGTTCCTCAACATCGTCGCCATGTTCGTGTTCGTGTTCACCGCGGGATTTCAGAAGATATTCCTCTCGGGAGTCTACTACTCTTTCCAGTCGGTTCGGGCTGCCGACATCGCGCTGCTTCGCGAGGACATCGTGCTTTCCATGTTGCACGGACTGAGCGCTCTGTTCGAGAACGCACTGATCATCTCCTTCCCGATACTCGGGACGCTCTTTCTCGTGCAAGTGGTTATGGGCCTGCTTGCCAAGGCCGCGCCCCAGATGAACCTGCTTATGCTCGGGTTCCCGCTGTCGATCGGTGTTGCCTACGTCATACTCCTAGTGACGGTTCCATTTCTGATGGCTTCGTTCGATCGACTCATCGACGTCGGGTTCGAGCGGCTGTTCGAGTTCTTCCGGGGCGCGGCGGAGGTGCGAACATGACGCGAAAGGACATCCGCGCCCCTGATTCGCAGCTCGAGGCCGACGAACTCGCTGCGGTATTCGCGACCGTCCACCTTCAGTGGTTCGCGGCCGAAGACGAGGGGCGCACCGAAGAGCCGACCGAGCACAAGATCCGCAAGGCTCGTGAAGAGGGCAAGGTTGCCAAGAGTCAGGATGTCTCGAGCTCGATCGTGCTCCTCTTCAGTGTCGTCGCGTTGCTTCTTCTCGCGCGCTATCTGTTTTCGAACTCTCTGGAGATGCTCTCCTACTTCCTGACGCGATCAACCGAGGTCGATGTGACCGCAGACGCCACGATTATGAACGCGTTCTACAGTTACTTC
>SLST01000587.1 GCA_007130265.1 Spirochaetales bacterium | reverse complement strand
CGAACAACGTGTCGGTCCTCCACATCCAGGCGAGGCCGCCTTCGCCGGGGATGAAGAACGCGATTCTCACCTACGTGTACGGCATTTTCAATGAACCGGAGCGCCGTGCGGCGGCCCCCCGCTCATAGCACCTCTAATATAAATAATATATCTAATAACACTTTTTTGATAGAATACGCGGAGCAGACCGGGTAGTATACTGATCGCGGGAGGAGGCAAGGATGAGGCGAGAGTTCGTTGCTGTGCTGGTTCTGATAGCCTTCGGCGCCGTCACGCCGTGAGCGGCTTCGTGCCGGCCGCCGCGGCCGCGGCGGCCGGGTACCTGTGGGCAACGTCGGACCTTCCGCCGGTCTTCATCCCCGTACTCAGCCTTCTCGCCCTTGGCATCGCCGGTTCAGCGGCACCGGCACGACGGACCGATGCGGGTGTCCTGCTCCTGCTCGTCTGCTGCGGGCTCTCGCTCGGATTGCTCGCCGGTCGTGTCGCTTCACATGAGCCTGGCGAGTCACTGCCGATACCGCATGGGCGCCTCGTTTCGGTGGAGGGCAGGGTCATGGACGCGCGGAGCGACGGTGACGATCAGGTGGTTCTGCTGAGGCTCGCTCTGGCCGGTTCGAACTGGGTGACCGGGACGGCGGAAGGCGAGATGGCGATTCGTCTTGCAGGGTCCCCCGCACTGGCGGCCGGTGAGAATCTCCTGATCTCGCGCATCGACCAGGATTCGCTGTGGCGGGACAGGTCGGGACGGCTGTGGGCGCGTGCCTCCGTGGTCCATCGACGAGCGCCGGGACCGCCGTCGCTCGTCGCGGCAACCGCCGCCGCGCGGCTGAGCATTCGAGGGGTCATCAATGAGACGGCGGGTGGTGCCGGGCCGTTGCTTGCCGCACTGCTGCTCGGCGACGTCGGGGCGGTCGATCCGAGAGTCGACCTGCTCTTCCGCCGATCCGGAGCGGTCCATCTGCTCGCCCTCTCGGGTATGCATCTCGCGGTGATCGCCATGCTCGTTCGTGCGGGCTTCCGGCGGGCAGCCGGACCGGGACCTGCGATGGTGCTCTCGCTCGTGGCTGCAGTTCTCTACGTGATGCTCGTGGGGCCGCGTCCGGGCCTTGTCCGCGCCTGCCTGCTCGTGGCCTTCGCGGCGCTTGGCTCGATCGCCGACCGGCGACGTCCGCTGCTCGAGTTGCTCGCGGGCGCGTTCCTGGTCCAGGTGCTGATCCAGCCCGCAGCGGTTTCGAGCCTCGGGTTCCAGCTCTCCTATCTCAGCCTTCTCGGAATCACGGTCGCGGCGAGTCCGCTATCGGAGGTGGGTCGGCGTTGGCTACCGACGGCGGTCGCCGGTCCGCTGGCGGCCGGAACCGGGGCACAGGTGGTGACGATGCCCCTCCTGCTTGGACGGTTCGGGCAGTGGTACCCGGCCGGCGTTGTCGCGACGATCGCCATGGGGCCGCTCGTTCTGTTGTTCATGAGCGGCGGACTGATCGCCGTTCTCGCCGCCATGGCCGGAGTACCTTCAGTCGCGGCGGTTTCGGTCCCGGCGCTCGAGACGCTGTACCGCACGATCGCAGGGGTGGCGTGGTTCTTCGCGGGTGCGCCTGCAGTCGCCCCGCGCGATCCGAACGCAATGGTTGTTGGCGGGCTTGTGCTCGCCGCGCTCACTGTTGCGTGCGGGTTGGCACTCGAGTACCGAAGGATCGATCGTGTTTGACGGAATCGACGACGCGCCAAGGCGTATTCGTGAGCTTCTCGACTCGAACGGGTTGTCGCTGAAGAAGCGATGGGGACAGAACTTCATGATCTCACCGTCGGCGCGCGAGCGCGTCGTCGATGAGCTCGACCCCCAGCCGCACGAGCGTGTCTGGGAGATAGGTCCCGGCCTCGGTGGGATCACCGCGCTGCTGACCGCCCGCGCCGGGCGCGTGGTAGTTTTCGAGGTTGATCACGGGTTGATCAGGTTTCTCGAGCGTCGATTCGGCGATCGGATCACCATCGTCGCCGGCGACGCCGCACGCACGGTTGGCGAGCGATCCGACGAACCGGTGAGGATCGTAGGTAACTTGCCGTACCGTTCGGCTGCGGCGATTATCAGCGCACTGCTCGAACACCCCCGGCTGCCGGCCGGCGTCACCCGGATGGTTTTCACCGTGCAACGGGAGATGGCCGTACGGATGGTCGCCCGCCATGGCTCGTCGGACTACTCTCCGTTCTCCGTTCTCTGCAGAATCGCCTCCGAACCGCGGATCGTCGGTGACGTGTCTCCCGGCAGCTTCTACCCTGCGCCGCAGGTGGTCTCATCGATCGTCAGCCTCGAACCGCAACCGGTAGACCTCGCCGTACGCCGGCTCTGTTCGGTCTGCGCACGGTCTCTCTTCGCGCAGCGCCGCAAGACGATCGGCAATACCGCCCGGGTACTCGCTGCTGCGCTCGGGCGCGAGCCGGACTCCGTTCGTGCCGCGATTCAGGCCGCCGGCATCGATCTCAGATCGAGGGCGGAGGAGATTCCGGTGGAGCAATATCTCAGGCTCGCCTCGGTTCTCTCGGCGGCGGGATCGTCCGATCGGGAGTTCTACTCCGGCTGAACCTGCTCGAGCACTGCGTCCAGCTTCTTCCTGTCACCCTCGTCGAGCGGGCACAACGGGAGGCGGTACGCCTCGCGAATCAGCTTGCGCGCCGCGAGTGCGTACTTGATGGGAATCGGATTGGTCTGGAGAAAGACGCCGCGGAACAGCGGGAGGAGTCGGTAGTGCAGAGCCCTCGCATCGTCGAGTCGCCCGTCGAGGATCGCGTTCACCAGCCGGCCCATCATACGCGGCGCGATATTGCTCGCTACCGATACCACTCCCTCGCCTCCGAGCGCCATGATCGGGAGCGTGAGGTTGTCGTCGCCTGAGAGGACCGCCAGTCGTTCGGGGCGTACCGAGATGACCTCCATGACCTGGGCCATGCTGCCGCTCGCTTCCTTGACGGCCACGATCCGCGGGTGGGCTGCCAGCCGCAGCATGGTCTCGGTTTCAACGTTACACGCCGTTCGGCCCTGGATATTGTACACCATGATCGGGAGCTCGGTTGAGTCGGCGATGGTGGTGAAGTGGCGATACAGCCCTTCCTGTGTCGGCTTGTTGTAGTAGGGTGTGACTTGAAGGCTCGCGGTTGCTCCGACGTCCTGGGCGAGGCGAGTCATGCGGACTGCTTCGTCGGTCGAGTTCGAGCCGGTACCGGCGATGATCGCGAGCCGGCCCTTCGCCTGTTCCGCCACGACTTCGACGACGCGGATGTTCTCTTCGTGCGTCACCGTCGGGCTCTCTCCGGTGGTCCCCATGGGCACGATGCCCTGGACACCCCCGGCGATCTGCAGGTCGACCAGGTTTCTCAGCGCCCCCTCATCGAGCGACCCGTCGTCGTTGAACGGTGTCACCAGTGCTGTATACACTCCTCGGAACATGCGGCCCTCCATTGCTCTCTAATGAGCAGTAAGTAATTCTGTGATGAACTGTTCAACGCTGAACAGTCCCTTCCTGTCGACGACCCACTCGGCCGCGCGCACGGCGCCGAGTGCGAAGCCGCTGCGGGTTCGCGCCCGGTGGGTGATCTCGATCGTGTCGGCCGGCGCGTCGAGGTAGACCGTATGGGTCCCGGGTATCGATCCGCCGCGCGTCGAGCTCACATGAAGCTCGTTCGGCTGAGGCGGGCGGTCGAGCCGGGCCGTCTCGACGATCTGCTTTCGCGGCACCTCGGCGAGGATCGCCTCTGCAAGCGTCAGTGCCGTTCCCGAAGGGCTGTCCTTCTTGCCCCGGTGGTGCATCTCGTGGATTGCCAGGTCATACTCCTCGAGATCACGCACGAGCGCGCCCGCCCTGGCCGCCAGTCGGAGGAACACGTGAGCTCCGACCGAGAAGTTCGATCCGTAGACCATTCCGCATCCGCCCGCCTCGACCTCCTTGCGAACTTCGCTGAGTTGGTCGATCCATCCGGTGGTCCCGATGACCGCAGCGACTCGCTGCTGCGCATAGCAGCGGACATTCGCGAACACGGCATCCGGCAGCGAGAACTCGATCGCTACGTCACAGCCCTCGAGTGAGGCGGGGGTTACGGCCGCCGCCCGATCTCCATCGTCGTCGAGTACCGGGTCGATAATACGACCGACCTCATGTCCGCGCTCGCGCACGACCGCCTCGACCTCGTGGCCCATACGTCCGTATCCGACAATCGCCACTCTCATCACGCCCCCTGACAGAGGGTTGCCGCGGCTGTGTTGACAATGTCGCCGACCGAGCAGCCGCGCGAGAGATCGCTGACCGGTCGGGCGAAGCCCTGCAGGAACGGGCCGAACGCCTCGGCACCGGCGAGGCGCTGCACCAGCTTGTAGGCAATGTTCCCGGCGCCCAGATCGGGGAAGACGAGCACGTTGGCCTTGCCGGCGACCACCGAACCGGGGGCCTTCTTCTCACAGACCGCAGGCACGAGCGCCGCATCGGCCTGCAGCTCTCCGTCCACCTTGAGTTTCGGTTCGCGCTCTCTCACGATCTCGAGTGCCGCGGTGACCTTGTCGACGTCAGAGTGCTCGGCGCTGCCCTTCGTCGAGAAGCTGAGCATCGCGACCACCGGTTCGGCCTCCAGGAAGCGTCGGCACGAGTCGGCCGCGGCGATGGCGATTTCAGCGAGCTGTGCGGAGTCGGGGTCCGGGATCGTCGCGCAGTCGGAAAAAATCATGTGGCCGTCGACTCCCCAGGCGAGATCGGGGTGCTTCATGACGAAGCAGCTCGACGCGAACTTCGTCCCGGGTGCGGTACGGATGATCGTGAACGCCGCGAGCAGCACGTTGCTCGTGGCGTTCTCCGCTCCGGCAACCATCGCGTCGGCTTCGCCGAGTCGTGTCATCATCGCGGCGAACCGCAACGGATCCGCGATGCCTTCATACGCCTGCGTCTCGGTCAGCCCCTTGTGCCTGCGAAGCTCGTGAAACTCTCCCGCGTAGGCGTCGCGGGACGGTGAGGTCGACGGATCGACCACCTCGATCCCGTCGAGCGATGTCCCGGCCTCGCGCGCGGCACCCGTCACGGCCTCGCTGTTTCCGAGCAGCACGACCTTCTGTGCGAGCGCGCCGTCGACGATGAGGCGTGCGGCGGCAATCGTTCGGGGTTCGGTCCCCTCAGGAAGAACAAGCGTTCGCTTCAGTTTCCTGGCTTTGCTCTGTACGTTCTCGATGAAATCCATGCAAGCTCCTGACCTTCGATTCTACCGAGGAATCGTCCGCGCGAGAAGCCGCTCTCGGGCCCTTCCCATCGCGAGGTCCGACGAGTATGCTCAGCCTCATGGAGATCGGCGTCTACGGCACCGGACGCTTCGGGAGCTTCTGGGCCGAGCAGCTCGCGCGTCATGGGCCTGAGCGCAATACCATCGTACTGACGTACAACCGTTCCGAGCGCCCGGTGCCCGCGGGGTGTGACTCGGTGCCGCTCGAAAGACTCGGCGCGTGCGAGTGCGTGATGCTGTGCGTCGCGATCAGCGCCGTTGATGAAGCGCTCGAGGCGCTTGCCCCTCATGTTCGCCCGGGAACCGTCGTGATGGATACCTGCTCGGTGAAGATCCGCCCGGTCGACGCGATGCTCGCTCGCGTTCCCCCGTCGAGCCCGGTGATCGGTACGCATCCGATGTTCGGCCCCGACTCCGCGGCCCACGGGATCGAGGGGCTTCCCTTCGTGTACGCGCCGGTACGCGCGCCGGCGTCGGTCGCCGCGCGGTGGCGAGCGTTCTTCTCATCGCTCGGTCTGCGCGTCATGGAGATGACGCCGGATGCGCACGACCGGGAGGCGGCGATGACACAGGGCGTGACCCATTTTCTCGGGCGTGTGCTCGCGGACATGGAACTCGACGCGAGCGACATGGCTACGGTAGGGTACCGCAAGCTCCTCGAAGTCGTCGAGCAGACCTGCAACGATCCGTACCAGCTGTTCGTCGACCTGCAGAGGCATAATCCCTACACGTCGCAGATGAGGGTTCGGCTGCAGGAGAGCCTCACCCGGATGATGAAGCTGCTCGAGTCGTGACAACGGGCCGACTGTCTTGACACCGGCCGAAGCGACCCATACGATCGACGATGAGAGAACCATGACAGAAATGCGAATACGCAGTATCGACGAGTCGACGCTCCAGACGGTACTGGCCGAAGACATTGATTTCGACGGCGAGATCCACTTCAGCGAACCGTTGCTCATCAAGGGGCACGTGAAGGGGAAGGTAGTCTCCGAGACCGACCTCTACATCAACGCCGATGCGGTCGTGGCCGCGCGCATCGAGGCTCGCAAGGTCTCGGTGAAAGGCGAGGTGCAGGGCGATATCCATGCGAAGTCTCGGCTCGAGCTGTTTGCTTCCGCGCGGGTTACCGGCAACGTCCACACGCCGGAGCTCATCGTCCAGAGCGGGTGCCTGCTGAACGGCTCCTGTACAATGGCTTCGCAGGCCCCTTTGAGTGAGGCCGGAGGAAGCGATGCGTAGGGTGACGAAGCACGCGGCACTGCTGTGCGTACTCCTCGTGCCGGCGCTGCTCGTCGCGCAGGACGATGTGCCGGATGCGCTGCAGGCGTATCGCGATGGGCGATACCTGGAGGCGATCGCGATCACCGCCGACGAGATAGAGGCGAACCCCAACAATGTCGAGTCGTACGTCGTGCGCGGCTGGGCGCTGAATGCACTCAACCGCAGCGAGGAGGCGATCGACTCGTCGCTGCGGGCGCTTCAGATCAACCAGTTCGAGTCACGGGTCCTGCAGATCATCGCCGAGGCTCACTTCGACGCGGGAAACCCGCTCGAGGCGCTTCGCTATCTCGAACGGTATGTCCGCGTCGCGCCGACGGGGCAGTACATCGACTGGGTGTACTACGTGATGGGCGAGGTCTTGATCGGGCTCGGCGAGTACCACCGCGCGGATATCGCGCTCTCCACGTCGGTCTACCACAACGGCCGCAACGCGGTGCGATGGGCGCGTCTCGGTTTCGCGCGCGAACGCCTCGAGGAGTGGGCACGGGCTCTTGAAGCCTATGATCGTGCGCTGCAACTCAACCCCACCCTCGCCGAAGCGATTGCCGGACGCGGCCGTGCGCAGGCGGCTCTCGAGGGGTAGCGGCCGCCTCCGACTCCTGCGTCGCGTCGCCCGGGTTTAGAGATTATGGATTTCTCCTTCAGCTGTGATAGAATTGTCTTGTAGTCGAAACATCCCCGTGCCGATGAGGGGGATATTCGGGAGGCTTCTTTGCGACGGACGTACCTGTTGTTCCTGCTGCTCGCCTTGTGCGCCGTGGTGCCGAGTGCTCAGCCCACCGATCCATTTCGTCCCGAGCATCCGATCGTCATGGGGCGTGGCGGCTCGTACACGGCGACCGCACACGGCTACAACAGCTTTTTCCACAACCCCGCCGGTTTCGCCCGTGGCGGTGAGCTCACGCTTGCCTCGGTGAACCTGTGGGTGTTCATGGACCGTGAGTTGGTCGACCTAGCGCGTGAGCTCGCCGGATCGGGCTTCAGCATGAACGGCGCCGACGGTGCGCGCTCGATCGATCCGGATGCGTACGAGAACCTCCAGGAGGATTTCACGGAGCTGCAGGAGTGGATCGAGACCACGGATCCGGCGATCATCGAGTCGATCCTCCAGACAGCCGCGGGAGACAGCGGTGTGACCTTCGAGGAGGGCGACGACATCGCCGCGATCATCGCGGCAGCGGGTACCGACGACATCGTCGAGTTCTTGCTGGCGTTCGAGGCGGCCGCCGAGGCGGAGGCCGGTTCCGGTTATCCGGCGGGGTTGATTTCCGGCATCGTGGCCGGGATCGAAGCCGGATTGCCGAGCGGTTACCTCCGTGCCGGTGGACAAGTCGGGCTCGGCTACGCGGGGAACGGGATCGGCCTCGGGCTGTTCGCGAAGGCTGAGGCGACCGTTGACGGGACGACGATTCTTCAAGCGTACGGAACCGCGCACAACACCATCACCTTCGTGGGTGGGCTCGGACTGACCTTCGGGAGTCTCGACCTCGGGGTGTCGATCAGGCCGACGATCCTTGGGTTCACCCGGGTCAACGCCGCACCGATCGTCAGCTCATACCTCACCGGCGCGAGCATCGATCTGGCAACCATGTTCACGAATACGGTTTACTACGGGTCGGGGCTCGGCGTCGACATTGGGGCGCTCCTGCGGCTCGGTCCGTTTCAGGTGGGGCTCGCCGTGAAGGATCTGCTCGGGACCCGGATCGTCTATCGAAAGAGCGATTTTGACACGTACTACCGGTCGCTGCTGCAGGGCTCGCTCCCGATAGGAGACGAGCTCACTCCCGCCGAGCAGGACGGCATTGGCCTGATCCCGATGAAAGTGAACGCGGGACTCCAGTTCCACCCGGATCTTGGCACGCTCGCGAGAGTGATCGACCCGAGTGTCGGCGTCGACCTGCTCGACATCACCTCGCTCACGAGAACCCTGCAGGCAGGCGAAGCACTCGCCCCGGAGCAGATTCTGTCCGTGCTCAACTTCGGCGCCGAGCTGCGGCTGCTGCGGATCCTCTCGCTGCGCGGCGGATACTACGGAGGGTATCTCGCCGCGGGGTTGGGCATGAAGCTGTTCTTCGTCGACGTGAACGCGGCTGTCGTCGGAGACTTCGGACGTGACACGGACGGCGGCTGGGGATTCTCGAACGTAGGCGGCTCTGTGGAGCTCGCCATCCGGCTGTAGGAGGACGCGATGAAGCGCAGATGTGTCTGGGCCGCGGTCGTCATGGCGACGCTCGTGAGTGCTTCGTGTGAGATGGCGTTCACGACCAGTCCGCTCGCCTTCCTGCAGCGCGACCCATCGCGGCTCTCAGCCGAGCAACAGGTCGCATTCGGCCGTGATGCGCTTGCCTCCGGCGATCGGGACCAGATGGCGGCCGCCTTCGATCTCCTGAAGGAGAGCGACGACCCTGAGGTCCAGCTGCTCGCGGGGCAGCTCGGTATGGCGGCTGCAGGTCTCGAGGCCGCTTTCTATGGAGCGCTCCCCGACATCGTTGCTGCCGCCGACGATCAGGCCGCGTTGCAGGCCGCGCTCGAGGAGGCGTTCGACGGCTTCTCGGAGGGTGACCTTCAGACGATGGGTGAGTCGGCCGCGCTCGTCGCGGCTGCCGAGGAAAAGGTGACGCCTTCCGCGGAGCAGTACCTGTTCGCCGTCGTTGCGCTCATGGCGGTCGCCGCCAACCAGAACGGCGGCGTGGAGGGGCTCGAGGGTCTCGAAGAGAGTGATCCAGGCTACGACGAGGTCGAGCAGGCGAAAGCGTTCCTCGACTCGGCCCTTGCCGGGCTTCAGGCTGACGGTCAATCGACCGACCTTCTAGAGGGGATCGGCGAGGCGATCGGCTGGGCGTCGTAGTCGTCCGATCCTGCAATCGGGAGGTTCAGGTGTCACTTCGTCGCACAGCCGTCACTCTCGTGCTCGTCTTCTGCGCCGTTACCATCGGTGCCGGAGAACCCGCGGACTTCACTGTCGCGAACGCCCGCTCCGCGGCGCTCGGCGGGCCCCACATCGCGCATGCCGGCGACTTTTTCCCACTCCACCTGAACCCGGCCGGCCTTCCCTTCGTTGAGCCCCATTTCACGTATGCCGCTCTGAGTGCAGGGGCCACCGGGCCGGTCTTCACGCTTGCCGGGATCATCGTCGATGGGATTGCCGGAGACGACCTGGCGACCCTTCTTGCCTCTCCGGCCGCCCAGGGGGTACTCGAGGGGATCTACGCCCGGGTCCGGCTTTCCGGGCCGCTCGCCTTTGGCTTCGCCGGTGGGGGGGCGGGGTTCGGCGTGTACAACGACACTGAGCTGGTGGTCAGGTCCACCGGATCTTCGGGTCTCGAGGTACGCGTCGGAGAGCGATTCCTCCTGCGCGGAGGCTACGGGTTCGAGGTTCCGACGCCCGCAAGCTGGGGCTCTCGCGCGGCGGTGGGTGTCGGGGTAAAGGGATTCGTGCGGGGAGACTCGGTCGCATCGACCAGGATTCGCTGTGGCGGGACAGGTCGGGACGGCTGTGG
>SLST01000440.1 GCA_007130265.1 Spirochaetales bacterium | reverse complement strand
TTGGCCATCGCGAGCAGGATGACGCCGGAGGCGATCACGACCCCGCCCTGGAACCCTCCACCCGGAGAGAGGTCGCCGTAGCTGACAAGGTAGAGCCCGAAGAGAAACATGAAGGGCGCGAGCTTGCGAGACACAACGTCGAGTATGTCGGTTTTCCTCATTGGCGATGCTCCACGAGCAGAATGACGCCCGAGACCGCGAGCAGCAGCACGATCGTCTCTCCGAGTGTGTCGAAGGCGCGGTAGCCAAGGTAGATCGACGTCACGAGGTTCGCCGCGCCCGTCTGCTCCAGGCCGTGTTCGACCACATAGGCCCGCACCGGTGTCTCCTCGGGGTGTTCCCCTCCCAGGGCGAGGATCAGGAAGAGGGCGACGACGACGACCGCCGCTATCTCAACGGCGCGAGCTCCCATGATCCCTCCGTTCGGTCTTGAATACGGCCCATATGAAGACGACCGTCCCGATCCCGGTTCCCACGGCGGCTTCGGTCAGGGCGACGTCGGGAGCACCAAGGAGGTAGAACCAGAAACAGCTCACAAGGCTGAAGACACCCATGAGCACGACCGTGGTCAGCAGATCGCGCGAGAGCAGCGCAAGGAGCGCGAGGACCAGCATGACGCCAAGGAGCGCTTCAGTCATCGGCCTCTGCCCCCAGCATTCGGCGCTGTTCGTAGCTGCGACGCCACGGGACGATCTCGCTCTGCCACGCGTACCGGGCGATGATGTGCGCGGATATCGGGTTGGTGACGAAGAAGAAGAGTGTGATGACGAGGATCTTCCCGGTGATCGGCGTGAAGCCGGACAGCGCCATGCATGCGACGAAGACGGAGAAGACCGACGTCGTACTGCAGGTCGACGACGCCTGTAGTCTCGTATAAACGTCGGGGAAGACGAGCACCCCGATATTGCCCATGAGACTGAAGACTGCGCCGAGGCCGAGAAAGACGAGAGCCACCCAGATCATCCGTTCACCCTTCCCGTGAAGTACCGCGCCATCGCGAGGATACCGATGAAGCCGAATATGTCGTACACGAGGGCAACGTCGAGATAGTTCGACCTGCCTTCGCGCACCGCCACGAGGACGAGCAGTGCGAGAATCTGGGCGCCCACGAGATTGAGTCCGTTCATCCGATCTGCCGTCGTCGGCCCGATCAACACCCGGATGACGCCCAGCACGCTCGTGCCCAGGAAGAAGTAGATCGCGTAAAGCAGCAGGTCGTCCATCTCTATGCCCATATCCGCCTCAGGAGCCGCTCGTACGGACCGGCAATGAGCTTGCTCGCGTACTTGGAGTGACGCGTTCGCGCGTCGAGCCAGTGCACGATCAGATGGTCGTCGTCGAGCTGCAGGGTGATGGTGCCGGGAGTCAGCGTAATGGAGCTCGTGAGCACGACTCGGGCGATGTCAGTGCGAAGTCGCGTACGGAAATGGGTTACTCCCGGGTTGATGCGGCCGCGCAGGATCTGCCACAGCACCTTGAAACTCGCCACGTACATATTGAAGACGAGCACGAGCAGATAGATTCCCAGAAACTCCACTCGCGGCAGGTGAGAGCGCCGGGCCGCTTCGTGTTCCTCAATGAAGATCGGGTAGGTGAGCAGTGCGATCGCTACCGCATGCACCAGTCCGAGCAAGATCGATCCGAGCTCGAGGCTCCAGGTGAAGAGCAGCCACCCGCCGAGCAGGTACGCAGTCGTGAGAAGGATACGCGCGATGTTCCACCGGGTCCGTTCGGTCATCGGTCCGCCTCGCGAGCCTCGAAAAGCGCCAGCATCTCCTGCGGACTCGCTGACTCGAGCAGGCCTCCCTTGAGACCCGGATCATGGAGGTAGCGCGCCAACCGGCTCAAGAGCCTCAGATGCTCGTTGTGCGCACCGGGAGGTCCGACCATCAGGAAGAAGAGCGAGACCGGACGCCGGTCGACGGCGTCGAACTTCACGCCCGAACGCTTTCGGCCGATTGCGAGCACCGTCTCGCTCGCCGCTTCGGAGAGGCAGTGGGGAATCGCTATCCCGCCCCCAATGCCGGTCGTCGCGAGCGACTCCCGATCGAGGATCTGCGACGTCACGAGCTCCGCGTCGGTGATCCTGCCGGCATCCGCTATGAGCGTCACCAACTCGCGGATGACATCGAGCTTCCTCTTTCCGTCCAGCTCGAGCTTGATGCACGAGGTATCAAGGGCGTCTGCAATGCGTTCGGTCACCGGCTACTCCTTCTGGCCCACGAGGCCGACCGCGAAGTCAACCGGTAAACTGTAGAGTACCCCGGTACCCGGCGATGCGAGGCCTCCGCACACCTCCTCGAGGATCTCTCGAAGGCGATGGACGAGTTCATCGTCCTCGACCACCGAGAGGATCGTCTTGTTGTAGGGCTTGTTACCCTTCATGAACTGCCGAAAGTCGGCAAAGAGGGGCACCTCGTACGTGAGGAAATGGCCCATCCCTTCTGAATCGAGGATCGTCGCGCCGGTGATTCCGACCTCGACGTACGCCTCGAGGACCCTTTCGAGCAATTCCTCCTGATTCAGCGTGAATACGATCAGGCGCATCTTCGCCGCAGTATAGCCGAGAAAGGTCTGCAGACCAATGGTACGCCGCGGAACATTTTGCGGCGGAGGGGCAGACGCGCGCGGGCGAACCATATACTATGGGTCAACTTATCATCTGGAAGGAGAAACGAATGGGTGAGACGGAAAGTCTGGTTATCGCATCCAAGGTCAAGGCGTATATCAAGGACAAGGGCGATCTGAAGTGCTCCGCCGCCGTGATCGACGCGCTGTCCGACAAGATTCGCGCTGTCTGCGACGCCGCGATTCAGAGCGCGATCGCCGACAAGCGCAAGACCGTTCAGGAAAAAGACGTCCAGTGAGACGTTGATACCGGCTGCTCTGCCCCCCGGGCGGGAGCGGAGCAGCCGGACCTTTGCCTCTGCCCTTACGTGAGCGCCGAGGCGTCTACGCCGAGCTGATCGGCAAGCTCCCGCAACTCAGTCAATAGCCCCGGCTCGATCGGGATGCCGTGTTCACCTCGCTCCGCCCTGCGGAGCGCCTCAGGCTCGCCCGGGAAGAAGAGTTTCGTCTCCTCTGTGCGCGTGGGGAGTGCGTGGAGCTCAGCGATGAACTGGTCCACCCGTCGGCGGACCTCGTCCACCGGGACGAACGCGTCGACGTCCCAGAGCGTGATGAAGTGGCCGAGCTTCCTGGGCGCGTTCATATCCAGGTACATTCTGTTCACGTGCGGGCCGAACGGCATCCCTGAGAACATCGCGCAGAAGAGGTCGATCGCCATTGCGAGGCCGGCACCCTTGTGCCCGCCGACCGGATGCATGCCGCGGATCCTGTGGGGATCGGTCGTCGGTTCACCCTCTTCGTCCACTCCCCAGTGATCGGGGATGCTCTGGTTCTCAGCCCGCGCGAGCGCCACCTTGCCGTAGGCGACGAGTGTCGTTGCGAAGTCTATCACGAAGGGCTCGCTGCCGGTGGGGAAGCCGTACGCGAGCGGGTTCGTTCCTACGAACGCCCGGCGGGCGCCGGGCGGTACGATCATCGCGTCGGTATTCGTCGTCACCATGCCGACGAATCCGGCCTGCGTGATCTTGCGCAGATAGTACCCCGCCATTCCAAAGTGGCTTGAACTGCCGATCGAAATCGTCACGGTGCCGACTTCCCGGCACGCCTCGATTCCCTGTCCCACTGCGCGTGCGGTCACGACGTGCCCAAGCCCGTCGTCACCGTCGACGCGCATGACCGCCGGCTTCGGGCGGTCGAGGACGATCCGCGGGTCGGTCTTGATCGTGCCGTTCTTCAGTCTGCGAACGTAGTGGGGCAGGCGAACGACCCCGTGGCTGTCGACCCCGGAGAGGTTGGCGTAGACGAGACAGTCGGCGACGACGGCTGCGTCGTCGGCAGACACCCCGACTGCCTCGAGTGCCGCGCGAGCAAAACGGTCGAGGTCTGTGTGGGCAACGGATGCTGGCATGAAGACTCCTCAACGGAATGTACCAGTTTCCGCCGCACCTGGGCAAAAGCTGACTAGGCAAAGCTCACGAGCGTCCGCAGGATCACGATGACGGCGATTCCCGCCGAGGCGAGCACGACGTAGGCGCCCAGCAGAATGGTATTGGTTCGCTTTCTCACAGGTTTCCTTCCTTGGTGGAGTACTGGTGGTAGCGGCGCTCGATCTCGTCCATCGGGATATCGAGCAGGCGCATCGTCCGGAACGCGCGATCGAGCTCGTGCGAGAAGAATTCCTCCCGCTTGAGCTCCCGCGTGCGCTCGACCGCGCCTTGGCTCACGAAGTAGCCGAGTCCGCGCCGGTTGTGAATCAGATCCTGGTCCTGCAGGTACGCGTACCCCTTGTTGACCGTGTTGGGGTTCACCTCCAGCTCCATCGCGAGCTCCCGCACCGACGGGATTCGCTCTCCCTCCGGCCAACGCCTGCGCAGGATCATCTCGCAGACGTGGTCGGCGACTTGCCGGTAGATTGCCTGAGCATCCGTAAACTCCATCTCAGGCCTCGGTTTCCCTGAGCCGCAGGACGCTCAAGCCCGCGAAGAAGAGCGGCATGACGGCCCACACCACGACCTTCCGCGCCGTGTCGAGCACACTGACGAGCTGCTCGATCCACGGGTCACTCGCCTGGATCGTGAAGTCGACGATGGGCGTGAACAGACCGGTGAAAGCCGAAGCGAAGATGAGACGGAAGGCGACCAGGTAGATGAGTCCCAGGCTGAGCCCGGTCACGATCGTCGCGAACGCCGTCTTGAGAAAGGCCGTCTGCCGGAAGTAGACCGATCCGAACAGGAGTACCGGCTGGACGGCCAGATAGGTGGCGATCGTCACCCATGAGCCGCGGTCGATCGGGATCCAGAGGCCGGGATGCCTGCTGAAGAGAACCGACGCGATACCCGCGGCGGCGACCGTCGTGATTGAGTAGAGCGCGACGACGGCGACCACCCATCCGATCGAGGTCAGCAGGAGCTTCGCGAGGTACTTCTCGAGCGCCGAGCCCGGGAGCATCAGGTAGTGGATGCTCGTCTTCTCGTCGCGCAGCTCGGAGAAGCCCATGCTCGACACGACGAATCCACCGATGAGCAGAACGTTGCCGAACGTCGACGCGTGAAAGCCGCGGCTCCCCGTTGCGGCGGCGAGCATGAAGAGGCCAAAGACGACGCCGCTGATCGTGATGAGTGCGTTTCGCATATCCTTGGCGTGGTGAGCAATATCGTGGCGCATCAGGAGCCCGATGCGGCGTGATGGTCGGGTCATCGTGACACCTCCTCAGGCTGAAAGAGTCGGTCGAACGACTGTGGCACCGCGATCACTCCGTTGAACAGGAGCTCGAGGTCAATGCGAGACTCTCGCCCGTCGGTGTTGGGGACGAGCGCCGCGTACCCACCCATCGCGGATTCGAAGTAGATGGCCGTGTCCGGCTCGTCCGCCGCGTGTACCATGCGGACGCGGGCGGCGATCTCGTCCATGCGGTGCTGGAAGATCACGCGTCCGGTTTCGAGGATCGTGATCGGGTCGATCAGGTGCTCAAGGTCGCGCACCTGGTGCGTCGAAACGACGATGACACGGTCCTCATCCGATGCGCCGGCGAGAAGCCTTCGAAACTGCCCTTTCGACGGGATGTCGAGCGCGTTCGTCGGCTCGTCGAGCATGAGCACGCGGGTATGGGCCGCGAGCCCGAAGGCGAGCATGACCTTCTTCTTCTGCCCGAACGACATCTGTTTCAGGTTCATCGCCGGGTCGATCTCGAACTCCTGCAGATGTCCGTCAAACTCCTGATGGTCGAACCGGGGATAGAGCGGTGCGTACAAGTTCCGGTACGTACCGACGCAGAGAGCCGGGGTCGCGAACTCCTCCGGGATGAGGAACACCTCCTGCTGGAGCACAGGGGCGCGTTCAGCCGGGTCATGGCCGAGGACGCGAATCGACCCTGTCCGTGGGAATATCACGCCGCACATGAGCTTGAGCATCGTCGTCTTTCCCGCGCCGTTTCGGCCGAGCAGCCCGTAGATCGTGCCCGGCTCGAGCTCGACGTCGAGTCGATCGAAGAGTGGCGCCTTGCGGGGGTACGCGAAGGTGACCGAATCCATCCGTATCATTCTTACCTCCATAGTGTGGTAGTAACATAGGACACCAAGATAATAGTGTGGTCGTCCGCCGGAGTCAAGCATCCGTCTCTTTTTTCTTGATTGTCCGCTTCGAGTCGACGAGTATTAGCGCATTGGAGGAGGCACGATGGCTCGACACGCAGCAGCGCTGCGAGGGGAGTGGGCGGTGGTGACCGGAGCCTCGAGCGGGCTCGGCCGCGAGTTTGCCGTGCAGCTCGCCCGGATGGGGATGCACGTCGCGGCGGCGGCCCGCCGGACCGACCGTCTCGAGACGCTCAAGCAGGAGATCGAAGGCTCGTGCGGCACGCGGGTGACGCCCGTGACGGTCGACCTCTCAACGGACGAGGGGGTCAGGGAGCTCCACCGGACGGTCACGGACGCCGGAATCGAGCCGCTGGTGCTCGTGAACAATGCCGGGTTTGGCCTGCACGGCGGCTTTCTCTCGATCGACTGGGAGCGCGAGCGGTCGATGCTCAATCTCGACATTGTCTCGCTGGTCCATCTCACGCGTCTGTTCGCCTCAGACATGGCAGCACGGGGCCGTGGCTACATCGTGCAGGTCGCCTCAATCGCCGCCTACCAGAGCGCACCGCGGTACGCCTCGTACGCGGCGGCGAAGGCCTTCGTCCTGCACCACGGCGGGGCGGTCCACCACGAGCTTCGCGGCAGCGGCGTATCGGTCACGGTCGTCTCCCCCGGTGTCACCGCGACCGAGTTTCAGGAGGTCGCCGGTCAGGAACCGACGCTCTACACGCGGCTGGCGATGATGCCCGCGGATCGGGTCGTGCGCGCAGGCCTGAGCGCGATGGTTCGCCGGCGGATGAGCGTCGTTCCCGGGCTCCTCAACAAGGTGTCCATGGCGTTCGTGCGGCTCATTCCCCGTTCGCTCGCGGCCCGCGCGGCGCGAGCCATGATGAGGTGAGCCGCTATTCCGCACGCCTGCGGTCTGACGCGAGCAGCCGTCGCTTGCGCAGGCGCAGAGATGCTGGCGTGATCTCTACGAGCTCGTCGTCGCGGATAAAGTTGATCGCCGCCTCGAGCGTCATGACATGGGGCGGCGTGAGGATGACGTTCTCGTCGCGCCCGGCCGCGCGCATGTTCGTGAGCTTCTTCGTCTTGCACGGGTTGACGTCGAGGTCGTTGTTCCGGTTGTGCTCTCCCACGACCATTCCTTCGTAGACCGGCTCGCCGGGGGCGATGAACATCGTCCCGCGCGGCTCCAGGTTGAACAGCGCATAGGCGACTGAGGCGCCCTGGCGGTCACTCACGAGCGATCCGGTGAGGCGGCTCGGGAAGTCGCCACGGTACGGCTCGTACCCCTCGAGGTAGGCGTTCATGATGCCGGTGCCGCGCGTGTCGGTCAGGAGCTCGTCGCGGAACCCGATGAGCGCCCGCGACGGCACGCTGAACTCGAGCCGTGCGCGTCCGTTTCCGTGATTCGTGAGGTTGATCAGGCGGCCGCGGCGCACCGACAGCTTTTCGGTCACGACGCCGGTGAACCCCTCTCCGCAGTCGATGTAGACCCGTTCGATCGGTTCGGTGCGCACGCCGTCGCGCTTCTGGTAGATGACCTGCGGGCGGCCGACGCACATCTCGTACCCTTCGCGCCGCATCGTCTCGATCAGGATGGCCATCTGGAACTCTCCGCGGCCGCTGACGAGAAACCCTTCCCGGTCCGCCTGCTCTTCGACGCGAAGTGACACGTTGCGCAGTGTCTCGCGCTTCAACCGCTCTCCGAGCTTCGTCGCCTGTACGTGTTTCCCCTCGCGTCCGGCGAACGGACCGGTGTTCCGCAGGAAGAGCATGGAGACCGTCGGCTCGTCCACGGTGATCCGGCGTAACGCGCGGGGAGACTCGGCGGTGCAGATCGTGTCGCCAATATGGACCTCATCGATCCCTGAGAGCACGACGATATCTCCCGGTTCCGCGCCGTCAGTGTCCGCGATCGAGACGCCCTCGTACACCTGCAGTTTCCCCACTTTCAGCGGAACCACCGCGTCGCCGATGTCGATCCTGATGAGCCGGTCGTTCGATGCGACCGGCTGGTTGTAGGTCTTCCCGATCGCGAGCCGCCCCAGGTAGTCGGAGTAGCCGAGGTCGCTCACGAGCATCTGGAATGGCCGCTCCGGATGCACGACCGGAGGCGCGATCTCGTCCACGATCGTGTCGAGCAGCATGTCGAGCCCCTCGTCCGGGGCGTCGAGATCTCGCTTGGCAATCGCGTCGCGCGCGACCGCGTAGAGCAGCGGAAAGTCGAGCTGCTCATCGGTCGCGTCGAGGTCGATGAAGAGGTCGCTTATCTCGTCGAGCACCTTGACCGGCCGGGCATCCTTGCGGTCGATCTTGTTGATCACCACGATCACCTTGAGGCCCGCCTCGAGCGTCTTCTTCAGGACGAACCGCGTCTGCGGCAGCGGGCCTTCCGCCGCGTCCACGAGCAGGAGCGCGCCGTCTGCCATGCTCAACGCCCGCTCCACCTCGCCGCCGAAGTCGGCATGGCCCGGGGTGTCGATGATGTTGATCTTGACGCCCCGCCATCTGACCGCGCAGTTCTTCGCCGCGATCGTGATCCCGCGCTCACGCTCGAGATCCATGCGGTCCATCACCCGCTCCTCCACCACCTGCCCCTCCCGGAAGAGGCCGCTGCGGCGAAACATTGCATCTACGAGGGTCGTCTTTCCATGGTCGACGTGCGCGATGATCGCGACGTTGCGTATGCCGGGGTTTGTCTGTGTTGAAATGGGCTGCTCCGCGCAGGAATAAGCTACGATTCGCCGGGAAAGTCAAGGTCGTGCCGGCAGATTGCCTGTTACGCTCCGCGCCACTCGTCGATCGCGTCGTACATCGCGAGCACGTTCGCGATCGGGACGTCCGCGGTAATCGCGTCCACGCTCGGCGCGGCAAGGTAGCCGCCTCCGGCGGCCAGCGTGTCGAGGGTCTCGAGAACCGAGCGGCGGACTTCCGGCGGGCTCCCGTGAAGCAGGACTCCCCGCGCGTCGATTCCTCCGGACAACACGACGCGGTGCCCGAACTCCTCCTTGATCGCCGTGGGATGCATCCCCGCGCAATCCGGCTGCAGCGCATGGAGGGCATCTATGCCGGTTGCAAGCAGCGATGGCAGCAAGGGACGGATTCCGCCGGAGGAGTGGAAGAGCACCCTGATGTCGTAGCGATGGGCCGCTCCTACGATGCGTCGGATGCACGGCGAGATGAAGCGTTCGAAGTGCTCGATTCCCAACAGCGGGCCGGTCTGCGAGCCGAAGTCGTTGCGCACGAAGATGACGTCGATCAGATCGCCGGCTTCCTCGAACACACGGGTGTTGATCGCGACGTAGTAGTCGACGATCCGGTGAAGCATCGTCTCCACGAACACCGGGTCGTCGTACATCAGGAACGCCATCGTCTCCATGCTCACCAGGTCTATGGCATCATGCCAGAACGGCGACCAGTTCCCTCCGGCGATCGCGAAGTGCTCGGCCAGCGGCGCGATGGCGTCTCTGATGCCTTCGGTTCCCTCGAGCGATGGTTCCGGCCAGGGGTAATCTCGCAGCCGCTCAATCGTCGGCCTGTCCTTCAGCGGGTGCTCAGTCGGCTGGCCATACCCGATTCCCCGGCGTTCGATGCCAAAGGCGTCCACGGTCCGTCCGCCCTGCCCGATGGGATCAGGGGAGACCCACCGCAGGTCGTCTCGTATGCGCAGTCGAAACTGCTCCTCGTCCATGTTCAGCTCGATACACGCCTTCGTGATGAACTCGCGCGACGCTCCGAGCCACCGGCCCGGAGCGCTGTCGTTCTGATGGGTGAAGCAGTGCACGAATCGTTCCTTCGGTGCGGCGTCGGCCTTCCCCCTCGTTGCCACCCGCCCGGAAGAGAGCGGTTTCGTGGAGCCCCGCTGGACGAGCTGCTGTTTGATCTTGATGACGTGTACCC
>SLST01000599.1 GCA_007130265.1 Spirochaetales bacterium | reverse complement strand
CGAGTACGAGGAGACCCAGGAGAAACTCGCCGCGCTCGCGCGCGCGGCCGGCGTGGAGGTTGACCTGTGATCGTGCTCATTGACAACTACGACTCGTTCACGCACAACCTCTACCAGTACCCGCGTGAGCTCACCAGCGAAGAGGTGCAGGTCGTGCGCAACGATCGGATCACCGTGGACGGGCTGCGCCGCCTCGCCCCGTCGCGGATCGTGATATCGCCCGGGCCCGGCAGACCCGAAGACGCGGGCGTCTCGGTGCAGGCGATCCGCGAGTTTGCGAGTGAGGTGCCGATCCTCGGGGTCTGCCTGGGTCATCAGGCGATCGGACAGGCATTCGGCGCGCGCGTCGTGGCGGCGAGGCGCATCGTCCACGGGAAGGCGGAGCAGATCGCCACCGACGGTCGCGGCCTCTTCCGATCGATTCCGAGCCCCTCGCCGTTCACGCGGTACCACTCGCTCGCGGTGGACGAGGAGTCGCTTCCCGACTGCCTCGAGGTGAGCGCCCGAAGCGAGGACGGCGAGATCATGGGCCTGCGGCACACCGAGCACGTGGTCGAGGGCGTCCAGTTTCATCCGGAGAGCATCGCGAGCGAGCCGGGGAAGCAGCTTCTGCGAAACTTCCTGACCTACCGCCGGGAACCCTTCGTCGCGAGCGGGGTGCTCTCCTCGCTGATCGAGGGGTCGGAGCTCACGCAGGAAGAGGCGGCGAACTTCATGGAGGAGCTTACCGAGGGGAACCTGAGTTCCGCGCAGATCGCCGGCTTCCTCGTCGCGATCGCCGCACGAGGCCCGCGGGCGCAGGAGATCGCCGGCTGCGCGTCGGTTCTGCAGCGAAAGCGCACCCCCATATCCGTCGACCGGCCGGTTCTCGATACGTGCGGGACCGGGGGGGACGGCCTGGGCACCTTCAACATCAGCTCGCTCGCCGCGCTCGCCGCGGCCTCCTGCGGCGCGACCGTCGCGAAGCACGGCAACCGCGCGGTGAGCTCGAAGAGCGGAAGCGCCGACTTCTACCGTGCGCTCGGCATCGCGATCGACCTGCCCCCGGCCTTCACCGAGCGGCTCATCCGCGACCACGGCTTCGGCTTCCTCTTTGCGCCCATCTACCACGGCGCGATGCGCCACGCGGCGGTGCCGCGGAGGGAGCTCGGAGTGAAGACGATCATGAACCTGCTCGGCCCGCTCGTGAACCCGGCCGCAGCGGCCTTCCAGGTGATAGGGGTCTACGCCCCGGAATACGTGCCCATCGTCGCGCAGGCGGCGCATCTGCTCGGGATCAGCAGGGCGATGGTCGTCCACGGGACCGACGGTATAGACGAGATCTCCGTCTCCGCGCCCACGCTTTCGGTCACCGTGGACGAGGAGGGGACGCTCCACCAGTCGACGCTCGACCCGGGAGACTACGGCATCAACGGCCACTCGCTTTCCGACCTCACAGGCGGCGACGCGGAAGAGAACGCCGCGATCGCAGCCGAGCTCCTCGCCGGGGGCGGACCCCCAGCGGTTCGCGACGCGGTCGCGATCAACGCCGCCGCGGCCCTGGCAGTCTACGGCGTCGTACCCAACATCGCCGCGGGCTTCACCCGCGTGCGAGCCGCCTTTGGCGACGGCTCGCTCGCCACCTACGTCGAGCGAATAGCGGACGCTTCGCAACAGCTCGCCGAGCAGGCCGCCCGCGCCGCGGTGGCCGGCGCAAACGGGGCGGGCGCCGCGTGAGCCGCGCTTCACGGACCACACCGCGTCGCAACATCCGCGACGAGATCGTCGCGAAGCGGTGCGAGAGGATCGCCGCCGAGGGTCATACGCTCGGCGCGCGGGTGCCGCTCGAGCGCGAGGCGCCGCTCGTGCCCTTCCGGATCGATCCGCCGCTCATCTGCGAGATCAAGCGACGGAGCCCGTCGCGCGGGTCGATCGACCCGTCGATCGACCCGGTCGCGCTCGCGGGCCGCTACCGCGACCGTGGCGTGCGCTCGCTCTCCGTCCTGACAGAAGAGGACCACTTCGCCGGGTCGCTCGACGACCTCGTGGCGGTCAAGGCCGCCTACCCTGATCTCGCGGTGCTGCGCAAGGACTTTCTGCTCGACGAAGAGGACCTTCGGGTGAGCTACCGTGCGGGCGCCGACGCGGTCCTCCTGATCGCCTCCGTCCTCGACGACGAGCAGCTCGCCCGTCTGCACGCGCTCGCCGGTGAGCTCGGCATGGCGGCGCTCGTCGAGCTGCACGAGGAGGCCGACTTCGCGAAAGCCCGCGCCTTCGCGCCGCCGCTCGTGGGCATCAACGCCCGCGACCTTGCGACCTTTCACGTCGATCTGCTCACCCCGTTGGTTCTGCGCGAACGGATCGACTGGGAGCACCGGGCGGTCTTCGAGTCGGGCGTGTTCGCCCACGAGGACGCCCTCCTGGTCGTCACGAGCGGCTTTGACGCGGCCCTGGTGGGAGAGGCCGCGGTGCGCGATCAGGATGCGATCACGGGGATTCTCGCGGGGCTGCGGGGGCAGGT
>SLST01000563.1 GCA_007130265.1 Spirochaetales bacterium | reverse complement strand
TGGCGGTGGGCAAGCCGGACGGGCTCGTGAAGATACTCTACTCGCCCGAGACCCACGAGTTTCTCGCTGCGCACGTTGCCGGAAGCAACGCGACCGAGATCATCCACGAGCTGCTGCTCGGCAAGCGCAGCGAGCTGCTGCCGGAAGACATCGCCACGATGATCCACGCGCATCCCACTCTTTCCGAGGCAGTGATGGAAGCGGCGCGCGTTGCCGAAGGGTGGGCGATCCACTACTGAGTATGCCGGCGAACCCACGGCGGTCGAACGTCGACTACCGGAAACTCACTTCCGGGCTGCTCCTGGTCCTTACGATCATCGCAGCCGGAGGTGTGCTCAAGCTCACGTCGAGTTTCGTGCAGCCGCTGGTGATCGCGCTTCTGCTGAGCTTCGTACTCAGTCCTCTCGTCGACTGGCTTCACGGATTGCGGCTGCCGTGGTTCGCTGCGATCGTGGCGGTCATCGTGCTGCTGCTCGCGTTCGGATCGCTGGTGGCGTTCGTGCTCTACACGAGCGTGCAGAGTCTCGTGCGGCTCTTTCCTCGCTACGTGAACAGGCTGCTCGACCTGCTGCGAGAGCTCATCGACCTGCTCGAGCTGCCCCCGGAGCTGATTCTGGAGTTCGACATCACCCGGCAGATCGGGACGTACCTCTTTGCTCTCTCCGGCAACTTTCTGAGCCTGCTCGGCTCCGTCACCGTGGTGCTCATCTTCGTGCTCTTCCTGCTGCTCGAGAAACCCTACCTGAGACCAAAGGTCATGGATGCTCTGCAGGGACCTCGTACCGAGAAGATCTGGCATATCGTCGGATCCACGAACGCCCAGATCGGGAGGTACCTCTCGCTCAAGCTCGTTATCAGCCTGGCAACCGGTTTTCTTGTCTGGGGCTCGTTCACCCTCGTAGGAGTCGACTTCGCCTTCATATGGGGAGTGCTGAGTTTTCTCTTCAATTTCATCCCCTCGATCGGTTCGGTCATCGTCGGCGTGTCGAGCTTCGGCTTCGCGATAGTCCAGTTCTACCCCGACTTTGGTCCGATCGCCGGCGCGGGTCTGTCAATGCTCGCGATCCAGACGATCGTCGGGAACATTATCGACCCGAAGCTTCTCGGAGACAGTCTGAAGATCAGCCCCGTCGTGATCCTCTTCTCCCTGTTGTTCTGGGGATGGCTCTGGGGAGTGATGGGGCTGTTCCTGGCCGTGCCCCTGACCGTCGCGATGAAGATCGTCTTCGAAAACATCCCCGGGCTGGAGCCGGTGGGTATCCTCATGGGCCGCGCGGACGTGCACGAGGCTTCGGTACCGAACGATCGGCTTGTTGACCACGACCTGGATGAAGAGTAGAGATAGAGCACAATGGAACGAAAGCGAATACTGACCGGAGACCGACCCACGGGACGACTCCATCTTGGCCACTACGTAGGCTCGCTCGCCAATCGCGTGCGACTGCAGGATGAGTACGAGTGTTACTTCCTCGTTGCCGATCTACACATGCTGACCACCCGGCCCGAGAAACAGCACATCGAGGCGATAACCGAGAATGCCCGCCAGATGGTGTACGACGCGCTCGCGTGCGGAATCGACCCGCAGAAGAGCGTGATTTACCTCCAGAGCGCGGTGCATGAGACGTACGAGCTCAACCTCTTCCTCGAGATGCTCGTGTCCGTGCCCAGGCTGCAGAGGCTGCCGAGCCTCAAGGACATGGCGCGCGATGCGCAACTCAACGAGATGCCCTTCGGTTTGCTCGGATACCCGGTGCTTCAGTCTGCGGACATACTGCTGCCACGGGCCCACCTCGTGCCGGTCGGCAAGGACAACGAGGCGCACGTCGAGCTTACCCGCGAGCTTGCACGTCGGTTCAACCACCTCTACGGCGAAGTCTTCCCGGTGCCGGACGTGATGGTCGGCGACGTCCCGACGCTTGTCGGTACCGACGGCAAGGGCAAGATGAGCAAGAGCGTGGGAAACGCGATTCTGCTGAGCGACGATGAGCGTGCCGTCGAGAAGAAGGTTGCCGGAATGTACACCGACCCGAAGCGGGTGCGCGCCGATATCCCGGGTACGGTCGAAGGGAATCCGGTATTCATGTACCACGACGTCTTCAACGCGAATGTCGAAGAGGTCGACGATCTGAAAGAGCGCTACCGTGCCGGGCGCGTGGGTGACGTCGAGGTGAAGCAGAAGCTCGCCGCGTCGCTGAACGCCTTCCTTGACCCTATTCGTGAGCGTCGGGCCGCGTACGAGGCACGTACGGGATTCGTGGACGAGGTGCTCTACGACGGGACGGTGAGGATGCGTGAGCAGGCGCGCGATACTCTGCTCGCAGCACGAAAGGCGATGGGGTTGACCGGTGTCTGGAACAAGGTCAGTCGGAAGGCGGAAGACGCTCGAAAGAAGCGCGTGAAGGCCGAAGGTGCCGGATCGCCCGCCTGACCAAGCGCTCTTCGTCGCGGAGCACGTCGAATCGTACCATGGCGGTCGGCTGAGCTGCGACCAGGTGGCACGATTCCGCGAGGTCGTATGGTCGTACTACCGGTCCGCGAGCAGACCGATGCCCTGGCGGCAGACTCGTGACCCGTACCGGATTATGGTGTCCGAGTTCATGCTCCAGCAGACCCAGGTTTGTCGGGTTGAGCCGCGTTACCACGGCTTCCTTGAACGGTTTCCCAGCGTTTTTCCCCTCGCTGCGGCCCCCTTGGGCGAAGTTCTCCGCTCGTGGCAGGGCCTCGGCTACAATCGCCGGGCGAAGCATCTGCACGAAACGGCGAAGCTGATCGCGAGTCGCGGAGGCATCGTTCCCGATGACGTACGCGAACTGCGGTCGCTGCCGGGCATTGGAAGGTACACCGCCGCTGCCGTTGCCGCTTTCGCCTTCGAAAGACGCGTCGTGGTCCTCGAGACCAACATCAGGCGACTCTTCCTTCATACCTTCTTCTCCGAAGCTCACGACGTTGCCGACAGTGATATCGAGCCGCTCGTCGAGCAGACGCTGCCCGAGCACGAGGTGCGGCATTGGTACTACGCGCTTATGGACTGCGGGGCGGCACTCGCTGGAGTAGTGGCGAACGCCAACCGTCGCAGCCGGCACTACACCCGGCAGACCCGCTTCTCCGGATCCGTGCGTGAGGTCCGTGGCCTGATCATCCGCGTCCTGAGCGAACACCGAGAGGTCTCCCTCGAACAGCTCGAGCGAGCGATCGGCCCGACCGACGAACGCTTTCTGCCGGCGCTCGAAGGGCTCGAAAGGGACGGCATGGTGGTCGTCGCGAGGAGCTCAATCAGCCTGAGGTAGTCGACTCCATAGACTTTTCGTCGGCCTGCTCGACGAGCTCCCGAAGCCGATTGAGGAGCGCGTGCTCAGTCAGAGGGCGGTCGCCCTCAACGTCGGCCATGATCCTGAAGACCGGCTCGGTCCCGCTGCCGCGCATCCAGAGGAATCCCCGTTCTGCGCCTTCGTCGTCGAGAAGCACGAACTTGAGCCCGCCACGCTCATCTCCGGTGCGGTTCCCCGGGCCCTCGAGGACTGCCGTTCCCTCGTAGTTGATGACTCGGTACGACGCGATGCGGAGCTCTCGGGGAAGCGTGCGGCGCAGCGCCTCGAACTCACGCTCAACGCCCGATTCAACGGCGGCCTTCAGCGAAGCGTGTGAGCGGCTGCGGATACGCATCACCGCCCTCGGCTCGAAGGAGCTGGTGGTCGTGAAGCGCGGTAAGGTGGAGATGAGCGTCGCGACCGTCGGGTTCTCAAGAGGCGGCAGACCGAGTCTGGCGAGCCAGATCTCGGCGGGCGAGCGACTCCACGCGGTCGGCGGAGCGTAGCGCAACTTGAGCACCGCGTGAATCGTGTGCAGAGGGTCGCGCACCGCCGACGGGTGCGTGATGTTCCCTCCGTTCGATCCCTCGCCGAGCAGTCGAACAATCACCCCTTCACGCCGAAGCTCGCGGGCGCGGTTGACGACGTTGGCCTCACCAACCTCGGCGCGATGCACCTCGACCCCGTAGTGCGCCGCGATCCGATCGATCCGTCCGGACGTGGGCCCGTTGACGACGAGCGCCGCGCGTCGCAGCGGCTTTCCGTCTTCGTCATACTCGAGCTCGCGCGTGTAGACGAGCCAGCTGAGCTCGGATACGCAGGTGAGCGCGAAGACCTGTTGTGCCTCGAGTTGCTCCGCCTCGCCGCTTCGCTCGTCGTAGTAGACGAGGTTGCCCCGGTCGCCGTCGTTGTCGGGAACGTATCCGAGATCGAACTCCTCGCCTCGTCCGCGCAGGGCGACGAGCTCCTGGGCGCATGGAAGGAGGCCGGCGCCTTCAGGGACAATCTGGTGCGCGATTTGCCCGGGGCGATCGTTCAGAAAGCGCAGACGACAGCCGGCTGCCTGCAGGAGTCGCCGGTCGATCGAGGCCGTCCGTGCGCTGCCGTTGAGGTCGCCCACAATGCCGGGCCGCATCGAACGGGTGACTTCGAGTAGCGCGCGGTACGCCTCGCTCGCTCGCGGTCCCGGGCCACGGATGACTTCGTGCGCGAACTCTTCGTACAGCCGCGACGCCTGAGTCTTGCGTTCCGCAACGGCCCGAAGCGTGGCCGCTTCGGCCGGCGATTCGGGTGAAGCGAGGAGGCCGATGATCTTCCCCAGCGCTTTGTCATCGTCGAGCAAAGCGTGGAACCGGGCGGCCAGTGAGCGTCCGGCGGCGCCGTCGAGCACTCCGCCGTCGGAGCCGCCGGTCTTGAACCCGTTGTGCCCCATCGGGTTGTGGCTTGCGGTAACGTAGAAGAACCCTGCAACCGGCTCCGCGCGGGCTGCGTACGCCATGATTTCCGGCGACGGCGAGACGCCAAGGTAGTCAACCCGCAGGCCGGCTTCGAGGAAGACGCGCAGCGCCGCCCGAGCTATTGCCGGTCCCGTCGGTCGGGTGTCGGTTGCGAGCGCGAGGACGAGCTCGCGAGATGCGCCCGAACCGTTCGCGAGGCGGTAGTCCGCAAAGGCGGCCGCGGCAAGTCCCGCGACTACGAGAAGCGCGGTGCGGACCTCGTTGCTTGGGCTCTCTTCGTCCCCGTCGGCGGCGAAGACCCCGCGCCAGCCGGAGGCGGAGAAGATCATCTGCGACACCGCCGCCACGACCGCTTCGCGCTGCTGCAGGACCGAGAGAGCGATGAAAGAGCGGTCGATCAACTGACGATGGGGATCGTGTGGCGCGGGCATCAGAAGTGAAACCCGAACCCGAGCGAGAAGGGCACCCATCGCGAGCCGCTCACATCGCCCTCGGTCCACAGATAGTTGGTGTAGAAGACGAGCTCTGCGCTCCCGAAGAGGTCGAGGAAGAACCCGGCTCCGCTGGAGAGGAGAACACCCGCGTTCTCGTCGTCGACCGGGGAGATGCGCTCGGTGTCAAGGTAATAACCGGCGTCGGTGTAAAGCACGAGTCCCGGGACGACCTGGGGCACCACGATCGCAGGAAGGTGCATCCGCGCTTCCACATTGCCGATCGCCTTGACGGTCGAATCGAAATGCCCCCCTCGGTATCCGCGGACCGAGCCGCCGGGGGCACTGCGCGGGCCGCGCCCGCCGATCGATTGGCGAACTGCGAGAGGAATGCTCGGGCCGGATGCCCAGTCGACCGCGCCATAGGCTGCCAGGTAGGCGGAGAATCGGTTTCGACCCTCGGTCGGCTGCGCCGCGAAGACCGGAAGGTAACCGCGCAGCGACAGCGTCGAGCGACTGTAGTCTGCGACCGCCAGCACCTCGTTGTGAAGGAACGGCGGTCCCCACTCGAGGGCGACCTCCGCGGTCAGCCCGCGTCGAGCGCGCGTGATCTCGTTCGTCGTGACGACCGAGTAAGCGAGCCCCCCAATGATCGATCCGCGAAGGCTGCCGGCCGTCTCGGGTCGGGAGCTCGCGAAGAAGAGCCTCTCGCTTTCTTCTTCGCTGCCGGCGAAGGGGTGGTTGAACTGTCCCTGGTAGATAAGGAAGGCGACCGCGCGGTCGGCGGTCACGTCGTGCCTGGGTAGTATGCCTTGCTGGATACCGACCTGCCAGACCAGGTCGAACCGGCTGTACCCGACCCGTCCCCTGTCGGTCTCGTCGGTCCCGTCCTCAAGCACCCGGAAGAACGAACCGTCGGGGTTGCGGTAATACCCGACGCTCTCGTAGGCGCTCGAAAGGAGGCCCGTGATCGACGTCTCAACGCCCTCGACCGTTGGCGGCGAGAGCATGTAACGCCCGGCGACCGTCGCACCCCAGAATCTCGGTCCGGACCTGAGCTCCCACTGGGCATTTTGCGCGACTCCGGCGAGGGTGACGGACACGAGCAGCACCACAACGAGTCGATATCTCATGGCCGAATCGTAGCGACCGCATCGTCGCGGGTCAACATCGCTCCGGAATCATCCTTGCGAATTGCGGGTGCCTCAACTATAACTGAAAAGAGATCAGGAAGGTGCGAAGGTGAAGAAGATACTGGTAATCGATGAGTCGAAACTCTTCCGCGAGTTCCTCTCACAGAAGCTCGCCGAGTTCGGTTTCGAGGTTATCGTCGGAGTCAACGGGCTCGATGGTGCGTCCAAACTCAGGCGCGAGACACCCGATCTGGTGATCATGGACTACTATCTCTCACGAACCTCATCCGTGGAGCTGCTGCAGAAGAAGCGTGAGGACCCGAACGCCGAGTCGATTCCCGTGATCATGGCCTCGGGCAAAGTCGACCGCGAAAAGCTCCTCCAGATCGCCCGGTACAACGTGAGCAAGTTCTTCACCAAGCCGATCAGGATCGACGCGCTCGCGAAGTCGATCTCGGAGCTCCTTGGAGTTTCGCTCGATCTCGATTCGACTCCGTGCATCATAGAGGCGCACTTCAACGACGAGATCCTCTTCGTCGAGGTTGCGCAGGGGCTCAATAAGGAGAAGATCGAGCTCCTGCGGTACAAAATAGTCGAGCTGATGGAGCTCTACGAGGTGAAGAGTCCGCGTGTTCTGATCATCATGTCGAGTATCGACGTCGGGTCGGACGATTCGATCAAACTCGCTTCGCTGCTGCAGACGGTCATCGAGAACACCGCGGCGAAGCCCAGGCAAGTAAAGGTGCTGACAAACTCCGACTACGTGAAGGAGTTTATTGGTGATCGTTCCGAGTATCAGGATATCGAGGTAACGAACAGCCTTGAGACCGCGATGGATGGCCTTCTCGGAAAGAAGGCCGGCAGTTACATCGACCGGGAAAGCAAGACGGTGCATCAGGAGTTCCTCCAGACGTCGGCGCCGCGAAGCGGAAAGGAGGAGTCGATCGAGATGAAGTTCGAGGAGGAGCGCGCCGGATTCGCCCCCGGCCCCGTGGGAGGAGCCGCAACCATCGCGATCGTCGACGACGACTTCGTGATCCGGGAGATGGTCAAGGCCGTCCTTGGCGACATGGGACCCACCGTTCGCGAGTTCGAGAATGGGAGGGAATTCATCGACGATCCCCAACGCAGCGAGTTCGATCTCGTGCTGCTCGATCTCATGATGCCGGAGATGGACGGTTTCCAGGTGATGCAGGAGCTCAAAGAGGCGGGCGAGAAGGTGCCGATCATCGTGCTCTCCGCGCTCTCCCAGCGCGAGACCGTCATCAGGGCCATGCAGTTCGGCGTCACGAGCTATCTCATCAAACCGCTCGAGCCCGAGTCGGTCCTGAACAAGGCTCGAGAGGTGCTACAGGCGAACTTCTGATGGGTGGTGTAGGAGAGCTCTACAAGGCGGTCTTCCGCAACTCCCCGATCGCCATGGCGCTCATTCGCAGCGACGGGCGGATTGTGCTCTCGAATCCCGCTCTCGCCGAGCTCGCGAGGCATGTCGGCATAGGTGAGCTCCCCGGGAAGCTGTGGGACCTGCTCGAGACCGAGGATCGCCTCTCATCGCTCGACCGGGTAGCGACGCTCGGTCACCTTGGGGAAAGGTACAGCTGGCTTGTTCGCGTCAGTAACGGCGATCGTCTCGTTCTCTGGCAGCTCGATGTCTCGGTCGTCAGCGGCTCGGATGAGGGGCGGCTCCTGCTGGTGAACGCCCGGGACGTCACGCTGCAGAAGAACACCGAGCTTCGACTGAAACGGGCCAAAGAGACCGCTGAACGGGCCACCCGGACGAAGTCCGCTTTCCTTGCGAACATGAGCCATGAGATTCGTACCCCGATTCACACCATCACCGGCATGACCGAACTCCTGCTCGAGACGGGACTCGACGAGGAGCAGACCGAGTACGCGAGCCAGGTTCGTTTTGCGGCAGAAGTGCTTCTCTTTCTCATCAACGACATCCTCGACTTCTCGAAGATCGAGGCCGGCAAGCTCTCACTCGAGACGATCGACTTCGACCTCGAGCGTGTGGCCGAAGAGGCCGTCGACATGGTGAGCCTTCAGGCGCACAAGAAGGGGCTGGAGAGCGTCGTCTGGATTGCTCCGGGCATTCCCAAGTCGGTGACCGGTGATCCCGGCCGACTGCGGCAGATCATCGTGAACCTGTTCAACAATGCGGTCAAGTTCACGCCCGACGGCGGCGAGGTTGTCATGACGCTGCGTGCGCTCAGGACCCACCATCAGGGTTCGCGCGTGCGGTTTGAGGTGAGTGACACCGGCATCGGCATACCGAGTGAGAACGTTGGGACGCTGTTCAAGGCGTTCAGCCAGGTCGACTCGTCGACCACGCGGAAGTTCGGCGGCACGGGACTCGGTCTGTCGATCTGCCGGGGTCTTGTCCGTCTCATGGGAGGCGACATCGGGGTCCAAAGCACCGAGGGTGAAGGCTCCACCTTCTGGTTCGAGGTACCGTTCGGCGTCATCGAAGGAGCTCGCACGGAGGCGCAGATCTGCGACGGCAGGCGGGTGCTGATCATCGACGACAATGAACGGTCCCGCGACACGCTTCACGACTACCTCGAACGTTGGGGAGCGGCGAGCACGGTCGTTTCGACCGGACGGGAGGGACTGAAGGAGCTCCGCGATGCAGCCGCCGCGGGTGAACCTTTTGATCTCGCACTCGTGGATCTCGAGCTGCCCGGAATGGATGGGTGGCAGTTCGCGAGCGAGGTCAACGCCGACCATGCGATTAACGCCACTGCGTTGATCCTCATGACGCCCACCGGGCTTGCAGCCGGCGAGGCGAAGATGAAACGGCTGATGTGGTTCAACGGGTACGCGAGCAAGCCGATATGTCGGCACGACCTCGAAGAGACGATTCGCGAAGCGCTCTCCGGAGATCTCGAGCTCGCGGCCGTTGACGAGGAGGCCGACGACGAGGAGGGAGTCGAAGAGATTACGCCGGTTTCCGTGCGGCTCGTGGTCGCTGAAGACCACCTTGTGAACCAGACGCTGTTTCGCGCGATCCTCGAGAAGCTCGGTCACGAGGTGATTCTCGCGGCGAACGGGCGGGAAGCCGTGGAAGCCGTTGAGCGTTCAGACCCGGATATGGTGTTCATGGACGTCCAGATGCCCGAGATGAACGGATACGAGGCGACGGAAATGCTTCGCCAGCGAGGGTTTGCCGGGCCCATCGTCGCCGTGACGGCCAACGCGGTGAAGGGTGAGCGGGACAAGTGCATCGCCGCCGGTATGGACGACTTTCTCACGAAACCGTTTAGACGCGAGGATCTCGTGCCGTTGCTCGACAAGTGGCTCGACGCCGCCGCGTCGGGCGCCGGAGGCGGGATTGGTGAGCCGACGCCGACCGATCCGGCGACCGACATCCCCGAGGATGAGACATCGGCATTTGACTTCGACGCGGCGGTCGAGCGATTCGGCGGGAGTGACACGGTCGTACGTTCGGTCCTCTCCCGATTTCTCGAGAAATGCGCAACGATCGTGTCGGAGTTCGAGCGGTATCTTGAGGCGGGAGATTTCGACGCGCTGCAGCGCGAGGCTCACGGGCTCAAGGGAGGTGCGCGCACGCTCGAAGCGGTGCGTCTCGGCGACGCGGCGGCGCTCGTCGAGGAAGCCGCGAAGATGAAGGACGAGAGTCGATGCCGGCACTCTCTTGGGGCCCTACGCCACCCAGTCCACGAGTTCACTGAGATCGCCCGGAGGTACGAGACTGTCGAGGA
>SLST01000183.1 GCA_007130265.1 Spirochaetales bacterium | reverse complement strand
CGCGCGGCAGCTCAAGGACGGTCGACCCGTCGGCAATCTCGGTGTACGATACGTCATGCGGGCCGCGCGCCACGCGTACCTGAAAGGACGGTCAAACCATGACAACCGATCACGCTCAGCAGCGACCCAACGTGCTTCTCATTGTCACCGACGATCAACGGTACGATACTGTTGCAGCGCTCGGTAACCCGTACATAAGCACACCCGCGCTCGACAGACTCGCGCGCGAAGGGTTCGCGTTCCGCCGACATTTCTGTACCACCCCGATCTGTACTCCGGCGCGTGCGGAGATCCTGACCGGCTGCGACTCGTTTCGAAACCGGGTGCCCTGGTTCGGGATGCAGATAGACCCTTCGCTTGCCACGCTTCCCCGGACTCTTCGCGATGCGGGGTACTACACGATCCACGTCGGCAAGTGGCACAACGACGGACATCCGCGTGATCGCGGGTTCAACTCTACGCGCTGCGTCTTTCCGGAGGAAAACCTCAACGACCGGTCGGAGCGCGGGCAGTGGATGCGGTTCAGCGTTGACGGAGACGAGGTGGAGGGGCACAGCACCGAGATCTTCACGACCGCCGCCATAGAAGAAATCGCCGCGTCACCCTCGGGTGTCCCGTGGTTCTGCTACCTCGGCTACCACGCTCCCCACGATCCTCACGACAGCCCGCCGCCGTTCGACACGTTCTACAACGCCGACTCGACGCCGCTCTTCCCGAACCACATGCCCGAGCACCCGATTGACAACGGCGCTATGCACATCCGCGACGAGCTTCTCGAGCCGTGGCCGCGCCGGCAGGATTCGATGCGCCGCTATCGCAGTCGGTACTATGGGATTATCAGCCATCTCGACCATCACGTCGGTCGGCTGCTCGGACACCCCGGAGTCGCGTCGACACTCGAGAACACAATCGTAGTCTTCACCGGCGATCAGGGCCTCGCGGCCGGTAGTCACGGTCTACTCGGCAAAGAGAACATGTACGACCACAGTATCGCCTCACCATTGATCCTGCGCGGACCGGGTATCGCAGGCGGTCGCATCTCTGAGGCCATGAGCCATCAGATGGATCTCCATCCAACCATCTGTGAACTGACCGGAACACCTGTTCCCGAGACCGTCGAGGGCGGTCTGAGTCTGGTGCCGATTCTCGAAGGGCGAGCGGACCGTGTACGCGAAGAGATTCTCTGCGAGTTCTGCATCCCTCGGGGGGCGGGGACAGAGAGCCTCGCGCACGTTCAGCGTGCGATACGGACCGAGCGCTGGAAACTCGTCTGGCACGCCGACGCGCGGCAGTACCAGCTCTTTGACCTCGAGCGGGACGCGGATGAGGTGTGCAACCTGCTCGCCACGTGGCGTCGCCGCTTCATGCGTGACCACGCTGCCGGAAAGTGCGATTACCGGAACGATCGGTGGGCCGCATGGAACCCCCATCCCGTATACGCGGAGGCAGAGATCGACGCGGTAGCGACGGATCTGTGGCAGCGCCTGATTCGATTGATGGAGCGCCAGGAGGACTGGATGCCGCGGGATGCCTGGCCGCCGCCGCCGGTGCTCGAGGAGCCGGAGCGTCTCGCTTGACCGCATCTCTAGGATGGACTAACCTTAGCTAAGGAGACTCGATGCACACGGTCAACATGCATGAGGCGAAGACGCAGCTTTCGAAACTCGTTGCGCAGCTTGAGAGCGGAGCGGAGGACGAGATCACGATCGCGCGCAACGGCAGGCCGGTCGCGCGTCTCGTGAGGATGGACGAAGCGTGCGACTCCCGCAGGCGCATCGGCGCGGCGAAAGGCGCGTTCACGCTGCCGGAGCAGACCGAGGAGCTCGACCGGAAGGTGGCGGAGTTGTTCGTTGGGTCCGCCGCAGCCGAACCAGCGCCGGGCTTCAAGCGTCGGAGCGGCGACGGACCTGATGTTGACGAGAACAGCTCGCGGTGAAGATCCTGCTCGACACGAACGTCGCGCTGTGGGCGATCATCGATGATCCGCGACTCGGACCGCGCGCGACGGCGCTGATCTCGGACCCGGGCAACGCCGTTTGCGTGAGCGCTGTGAACCTGTGGGAGATCGCGATCAAGCACGCGCTTCGGCGAGAGAAGATGCCGGTCAGCGGGACGGAAGCGAGGCGTTACTTTGACCAGTCGGGCTACCTGATCCTGAGTCTAGGACCGGACCATGTACTGGGGGTCGAAAGGCTCCCGCGTATCCACAGCGACCCGTTCGACCGGCTTCTCGTAGCGCAGGCGATCGAAGAGGGCTGCCGTCTCCTCACCCGTGACAGCGTGCTGCCCCGGTACTCGGACCTCGTCCTGGCCGTGTAGGCGGGGTCACCGCTGGGCGCCGATCCACTGGTCTGAAGCCCCATGAGACCGTTCCGCAACTCGAGGTCTCCCATATTGTACTCACAGCCGACGGCCTGCCTGCCTTCTCTTGCGTCTTCAGCGAAACGTATCGACCGGCAGGACGGGTCGCAAGCTCTGCGGCCATCAGCGTCACGTTCGACCCTG
>SLST01000079.1 GCA_007130265.1 Spirochaetales bacterium | reverse complement strand
GAGCTCCCGGCATGGCCGCGCGGGCTGATCGCGACGTGGCGCGAGATCATCTCCATCCTGCGACGACAGCAGGAGGATTCCACCTACCGCTTCATCCCGGAGGCGCCCAATCCGACCGCCGACCGTCCGGCGAGCTGATCCGCCGCCGGTACGCAGTCGGCGTCTCGCCGTGGAGCTTCCGGAATGTCGCGGAGAAGTGCTGCGAGGAGGAGAAGCCTGCGTCGAGCGCCGCTTCGGTCACGCTCGCCCTTCCGGCGAGCCGGTCGCGCGCGCGCGCGAGCCGCTGCTCGAGCAGGTACCAGCGCGGTGACCGACCCGTGGCACGGCGGCACCACTCAGTGAAGGCAGTCAGCCCGAGCCCCGCTTGTTCAGCCATGGAGGTCGACGTCCACTCGCGCTGCGGCCGCTGTGCCACGTCGTTCAGTACCGCGAGCACCCGCGCCGGCACCTGGTCCGACTCCCGCATCTCGCACTCTTCTTCGCGCTCGGCGAGGCGCCTCGCCACGAGCGCGAGGAGCGTAAGGTACGCCGAGCGAACAACGGCGTCGCGAGCCGGCCGGGCAAACCGGAGCTCACCGGCAATACGGTCGAAGAGCTGAACCGCCTCCGGGACTGCGCCCAGGTACGCCGTCGTCGCGGCGGCTATCGTGGAGAGCACCCACGAAGAGTCGGCGCCCAGCTCGCCGGCGAGAATCGGGGCGGCCAGTGGCGGGGCTGCGAGGGCCGGCGCGCCTGGCGCCGAACGATGGGCCACCGCCGTTCCTGCGGCGGCGAGCACAATCCACGTGAGGTGACCGGGCCCAAGGACGTTGTTCTGTCCCGCGTGACGCTCATAGGGTCGGGTGATGGAAAGCTCGCCCGGCTTGATCTCGACGACACGACCTTCCACCACCCACCGGTACACGCCCGAACGGCAGAGGCAGATCTCGATCCCGGGATTGTAGTGCGGGGCGAGCCGCTTCTCAGCGCTGCGGTGACGGGCGTCGCCGAACGTCTCGATCGCAGGAAGCCCGTTGAGCGTTCGGTCGCCCTTCTCCACGGTCAGCTCGTCTTCGTGCACCACGGGCCTATTATACCATGGCCGGCCGAAGTACATCCGTTCGCGGCGTGGTCCGGCACACGTCCGCTGCCGACGGCTGCGGCTATACTGTGCGGCATGCATGCAAAGGATCGCACGATCATCCGCGGCCTCGCCGCCGAGGTGGCTGAGATCGCCGCGCTTCCGGTCCAGGAAGAACGGCGTCGGCTCTGGAAGGCCCACAACAGCCTGAAGCCCGAACGTCCCATGGTCCTCCTCTTTCCTGAAGGCGGCTGGGTCGAGATCATGCCCGACTCCAAGCTCCGGTGCGAGGAGCCCGAAGCGCGGGCGATCGAGGGCGACCTTCGGCGGCGGATCTACTGCCACGAGCACTTCGCCGACGACACGGTGATCGAAGGCGGCTGGACGGTCAGGAAGGCGATCAGCTCGACCGGATGGGGTCTGGAAGGCGGCCGTCACGCGTCGACCGCCGAACGCGGCGCCTGGAGCTTCGAACCGGTGCTCAATACCCGCGCCGACCTCGAGCGGCTCGAGATTCCCCGGATCTCCCACGACGAGAAGGAAACGGCGAGGCGCGTGGAAGCGGCGCAGGAGCTCTTCGGCGATCTACTCTCCGTAACCGTGAAGGGAGTGGCGCATATCTCCTACCACCTCATGAACCAGTACACGGGGCTTCGGGGACTCGAGCAGATGATGATCGACATGTTCGAGGAACCGGATTTCCTGCACGAGACGATGCAGTTCCTCGTGCGCGGGCACCAGGAGATCCTTCGCCGGTACATCGAGCTCAACCTGTTATCGCTCAACAACGACGGCACCTACCAGAGCACCGGTGGGGTGGGATATACCGACGAGATACCGCTGCCGGACTACGACCCCGATCAGATCCGCCCTGAGGATATGTGGGCGAGCGCCGAAAGCCAGGAGCTCGCCCAGGTGGGACCGCTGCAGCACGAGGAGTTCGCGCTGCGCTACGAGCGAGAGCTCCTCGAGCCCTTTGCGCTCACCGGGTACGGATGCTGCGAACCGCTGACCGACCGGCTCGGCTTCGTCCTCAGCGTCCCCGGCATCCGACGGCTCTCGATCTCTCCCTGGGCCGACGTGCGGGTCGCCGCCGAAGAGCTCGGGCCGAACTACATCTTCAGTTGGAAGCCGAAACCCATGCACCTCGTGGGGTCGTTCGACGAAGCAGAGATCCGCTTTTACCTACGTGAGACCCTTGAGGCAGCACAGGCGAACGACTGCGTCATCGAGATGATCCTCAAGGACACGCACACCTGCGAGCACCAGCCGCAGCGTTTCGATCGGTGGTCTCAGATCGCCCGCGAAGAGGTGGACCGGATCATGGCTTGAAGCCGACGACCTGGACGACCGCCGCCTCGCCCCGGTGACCACACCCCTCGACAACCGGACGCACCGTTTCGCGCGCGGTCTCCAGCCGCAGCCCGTCAAGGTCCGCGCGAAGGTCGTC
>SLST01000189.1 GCA_007130265.1 Spirochaetales bacterium | reverse complement strand
TATTCCAGGTTTGCGTTTCGAGCATGTTCGTCATAGTTCCCGCGAACGCAAGGATAGCCTGATCAGCGATGAGCGTGGATCGAACAACAACTATCTTCTGCCCAGCCTCCACTACCGCTACCGTATTAACCAACGGGTCGCTCTGCGTGCCGCTAGCGCGTACCTAGTAAAGCGTCCGAAATTCGATGATCTTTCTCCGCTTGTGGACGAGCGGAACGGCACGGCAAACCAACCGGATAGGGCTGGTAACCCTGATCTGGAAAACGAGACAGCCATCGTTATTCAGGTTGGAGCGGATTTCGATTATCGCGAATACAGTGGCACCTCAGGCGGTATTCGCTTTTTTCACCACTGGCTGAACGACGTTATCGCTAAACGCGATATGGAGGAGAGCGGTCGATTCGTGGAACGCCCACGCAATTTGGGCGACGCCCGAGTCTATGGCATCGAGGCGGATGTGCGTCAGGACATAAATGTCGGTCCGGTGTTGCTGTCACCTTGGGGTAATGTTGCACTGCTTTATTCCCGTCTCGATGAAGGAGGTGGTAATCCGACCACTAGGATTCCCGAGCAGCCGAATTACATTGCGGCTCTCGGCCTGGATGCTGCCTATACTCCTCAGGGTTTGCGTGCGGGCATCGCCTTCGACATCAGCGGACGCAAGTCCCGTGATCAACCAAATCGCACAGGTTTCGAAACATCCATTGTTTGGATGGACGCCTACGCCAGTTGGGAGTTTACACCCCACTGGACGGCGACGATCTCTGGTAAGAACTTGCTCAATAGTGAAAAAATTCGACGTGAGACCAATCTTGGCAATAATCGTTTCAATGAACGAAGTGAGATTTCCAGCCCCACACTGATGTTCAGCCTAGCGGGGGAGTTTTAAAACTTGGCCCTTGAGAATGATGGATGGCTGCTATGGCTGAAACACCAGTGGTAACAGTAGAGGACAAGGCACCGCTTGGAGGGGCTGCACCGGTAGGGGGGCGCATCGACTGGCCCATGTGGTGGGAACTGATTCGCGTGATGTTGAGCCACCCCTGGCTGCTGTCCATTACTATTACCCCCAACGTGCTAGTCGCGGCTTTAGCCCCGATGCAAGCTTGGTTGGCCAAGCATGTGTTGGATACCTACACCAAAGGCGAGAGCGTCTTCTTGCTCAGCGAGCTCACCCCTCTCTTGCCTGTGGTGCTTGCGGTGTTCTTCGGTTTGGCAGCCTTGAAAATGATCGAGAAGATTCCCAACAAGATGCTCGACAGCCGGATCTATATCGATCTCCAGCGCATCTACTTTGATCGACGCCCTGATGAGGGCAGTAATGGCGAGCACATCTCCCGCGTCGCCAACGATTGCAACGATGCACGCAAGGTTCTCGATCTTTTCCAGAAGGAGTTGTGGCTGGTGGCCATCGGCTTGCCCTCAGTGCTGATCTGGCAGGTCAGTCTCGCCTCAGAATTGTTACCGGCCCTGCTCATCGCTGCCTTGCCGCCGGTTCTGGTCTCCCTGCTTTTCGGGGGATTGGTGCAGCGATACTCCCATCGTACCATGCGGCACACCGCTCGTGTCGCCTGTGCCGTAGATCACCATGACGGTTCGAATATGCGAATCGAGCAAGAATCTTGGTATCGTGCTCGCATTTGCTATGAGCTTTCCAAATACTCGGCGCAGACGGTGGCCGACTTCGCTGGATGGCTTGGTATTGCTTTGGTGATTATTCTTGGTGCCTTGGGTGTGGGCTTCATTCCCCAGGAGGTTACAGCCGGAGAGATCGCTGTTTTCATGATCAATCTTAGACTTATCGGCAAACCTCTCTCACAGCTTGTCAATGTTTACATCAAAGCTCGCCAATCCTATCCGGCGGTGATACGCGTCCTGCGTCCGGAACGGGAAGTTCATTCGTGATCGATATTCTTAGGTCAGATCACGCGCATTGCGCTTGCTAGGCGAGTGATACGATAGTAAATATAAACACTTAAAATCAACTGGGCCAGTTCGCTCGCTGGTTGGATGCCGATCATTCAAGCAACTCCACCGACTCGATCGGGTTCGCGCAGTGCGCCCGCTCTGCTTCCACTAGTGAGAACTCCGGGGTTTTGTGCTCGGCGTTATGCCGAGCATTTTTTAATGGCTAAGCACTGAAATGAATTCCAAATGCTCAAGATGTCACCGGAAAAAGTCGTTTCGGCACCCACCACAAGTAGGCCACCATGCCAAATAACTCAACCAGCGACTGAAACACGATAGCGACTACGGCCAGATCGAATGACGACGGAAGCGCTATCGCGAGCGGCAATACAACAAAGGAATTACGCGTACCAAGACTGAACACAAGAACGCGACCCTGAGACGGCATACGCGCCAACTTAAGCCTCATCTCTCAGATATGTCTTAGACTCGATCTTCGAGTTTTTTGTGCTTGACAAATAAGCTAAGCTAGTGGTGATCAGTCTGACGAGGATGTGGAGCGATGTTTGTTAGCGTACTGCCGTTCATTACGAGCTATCTCGAC
>SLST01000404.1 GCA_007130265.1 Spirochaetales bacterium | reverse complement strand
GTCGTCGCCGTCGGCTCGGCCCGTCCGCCGGCGAATGCGAATCCCACGGCGAGCAGCCCCACGAGGACCACCAGCCCCGCGCGCTTCAGTCGCGCATCCAAATACGTCATAAGAACCCTCCTTGACGTCTGTACGACCACCCGTCCCTTGCGGGCGGGTGACATGCAGCCGATTCTACACCCGACGAGTGGCTATGTCAAACCCTATTGGCCATATCAACCGGATCTTGCGCAGGCTGCGCCGTCTCGACGCGCTCCGTACGGCTGCGGGTTGAATACTCGACGAGGTGGACCGGCACGAGGTGCTGCACATCGGTCATCGACTCGCTCTCGATCTTCTGCAGAAGCAGCTCGGCAGCCTGCTGCCCGATCGCGTAGTAGTCCTGATGAATCGTGAGAAAGGGGACGCCCTCCCTCGGGCTCGCCAGGTCGTCGAACCCGGCGAGCAGAAAACTCGCGGGCAGCTCGTACTCCTCGTTCGTCAGGATGCTGTCCATAAGCCGCAGCGCGAGGTGATCGTTGAAGGTGAACACCGCGGACGGGCAGTTCTCGCGCGGGCCCCAGACGTCGCTGTAGAGCTCCCGCAGAACCCGATGGATCGACTCGTCCGAGTCCCTCTTGGGCATGGAGATGATCCGCACCCGGTCGCGCGGCACGTTCCCCTCGCCCATCGCCTTCATGAAACCGTTGAACCGGTCGCGATCGGAGGTCAGACCGACGATGTCATGATAGATAAGCGCGATCCTGCGGTGACCTCGCTCCAGGAAGGCCTTGCCTATCCGGTACCCGCCGTCGAAGTTGTCGCAGCTCACATACGTGCACGGCAGGCTCATCGGGTAGCGGTCCACGTATACGACCGGGTGGTGCATATTGGTGAGCCCCTGGAAAAGATCCATGTTCTCGATGCTGCTGACCGGGTAGACGATCAGGCCGTGAACCTTGTCGCGCACGTTCGTGACAATCTCGCGCTCGGTCTCACCGTCTTCGTGCGTATTGCTCACCGTAAGGAGGTATCCGTTCTTGCGCAGACGGTGCTCGATACCCTTGATGAGCTCGATCTCACGCCCCTCGTTCCGGATGGGTGAGATGAGCGAGATCACCTTGAGACTCGGGTCGTCCCGGCGCGGAGGCGCCTTCACATAGCTCCCGCTCCCCTGCACGCGTTCGATCAGCCCTTCTTCGGCGAGCAGGGAGAGCGCGCGAACCGCCGTGATGCGACTCACCCCGAACTCCTCTCCTATGGTCTTCTCCGTGGGCAACTTGTGGTCCACCGGCAGCACGCCGGACAGAATGAGCGTTCGATAGTGGCGGTAGATGGCTCGATACTTGTGGCTCGTGCTTTTCTCCACCCGACCCCCCTCGGCGGTTGTGCGACACTCGGTTCCATGATAGGTTATATCAACTTTCGACAAACATAGCAACTTGGGCGATACGGAGGCGAATGTGTTTCTTACGACCGAAAAACTCGAACGGCGGATCTCACAGCTCGAGAGCCTTCGTTACCGCCGTGCATCCGCGGTCCGGATCAGCGAGTTCGACTTCCTCCGCGACCCGGAGGCCTCGGTAGCCTCCCTTCCGCCCGCCAAAGCGCCGTGGTCTCGGCTCGCCGTCGGCGAAACGTGGCAGCCGGACGGCACCGACTGTTGGCTGCGCACCACCGTCACGATACCCGACGAGTGGAGCGAGCGGACTGCGGTCGGGATCATCGGCTTCAGCCGCACCGGAGAGGGCTACAGCTCGGGAGCTGAGGCGCTGCTCATGGTCGACGGGTTACCGTACCAGGGTCTCGATCCGAACCACGATGAGGTCTTCTTCCATACCGAGCACATAGGCAAGCCGGTGGAGCTTCTCCTCAAGGTCTGGGGCGCGACCTACGGGTGGTCGCACGACGATACCGTTCCGGTCGAGCTCAGAGTCACCCGTGCTGAGATCGTGTGCCTGGATGAGGCCACCGACGACCTCTACTTCACGGCCCTCGCGGCGCACGGCTGCCTCGGCGTCCTGCACGAGACGAGTTGGGAACGGCAGCAACTGCTCACGGCGCTCGATCGCGCCTTCCTGCATCTGGACTGGAGCGTCCCGGGTGACGACCGGTTCTACGAAAGCGTCGCTCGAGCGACGCGCGAGCTCGACGCAGGTATTGCCTCGCTTCCGAAGAACCACAGCGTCCAGGTCGAATGCATCGGTCACAGCCACATCGATGTCGCATGGCTCTGGCGTCTCTCGGACACGAGGGAGAAGTCGGCCCGGACCTTCTCGACCGTGCTCCGTCTCATGGAGCGATTCCCGGAGTATGTCTTCCTCCAGACCCAGCCGCAGCTGTACGACTATCTCGAACACGATTACCCGCAGATCGCGAAGGGCGTGGCCGAACGCATCGCGACGGGGCAATGGGAGGCAGGGGGCGCGATGTGGCTCGAGTCGGACTGCAACGTCCCGTCGGGTGAGTCGCTCGTTCGGCAGCTCTTGTACGGCATTCGTTATTTCGAACAGAAGTTCGACACGAAGTGCCGGTATCTCTGGCTCCCCGACGTCTTCGGGTACAGCTGGGCGTTGCCGCAGATTCTCAGGAAATCGGAGATCGAGTACTTCATGACCACCAAGATCTCGTGGAACGTCTACAACCGCTTCCCCCACGACACCTTCATCTGGCGCGGGATCGACGGCAGCGAGGTGATCACCCACTACATCACGACGCCGGAACCGGGCAATCGCAGCGACGAGGCGTTCAAGAAGTTCTACACCTATAACGGCCAGGTGCTTCCTGAGACCGTCACCGGGATCTGGTCCAACTACCAGGACAAGGAGATCAACGACCGACTGCTGCTCTCCTACGGATGGGGAGACGGCGGAGGCGGGCCGACGCGTACGATGCTCGAGATGCGCAGACGGCTCGAGAGGATGCCGGGCGTTCCCAAGGTAACGACCGGCAGGGTCGACGAATACTTCCGGGAGCTCGGCGAACGCGTACGCGCGACCGACCGTTATGTGCACCGGTGGGACGGCGAGCTTTACCTGGAGCTGCACCGCGGGACCTACACCTCGCAAGCGTTCAACAAGCGCGCGAACCGCCGGATGGAGGATCTCCTGCGCACCGCCGAGATGGTGTCGACATTCGCCTGGACGTCGAATGGTGCAGCCTACCCGCACGATACCTTCTTCGAGAGCTGGAAGATCGTCCTGCGCAACCAGTTCCACGACATCCTCCCCGGTTCGTCGATCACGGAGGTCTACGAGGACTGCCGGGTCGAGTACGCCGAGGCGCGCGAGCTTGCCGATTCTGCCCTGCAGGGGTCGATGGAGCGCCTCGTCCCGATGGTGCCGCCTCCGCAGGAACCATCCTGGATCGTGCTCAACACGCTGTCGTGGGAGCGGGACGAGTGCATTGAGCTGCCCTGGCAGCCCGACTTCGAGAACGCGCGGTGGCACGACGCTCGCGGCACGACGCTCGCGGCGCAGCGCGTCGAGCGGGACGGCGGCGACGTCGCACTGCTTCACGTGCCGGAGGTCCCCGCGCACGGGTACACCACCGTCTCGTGCGAATCGAGAAAGCCGGCAGGCGCGGGTGCCGACGCACCCGGCGGCTGCGGCCCTGAGAGAGGTCCCGTCACGATCAGCGGTCGCACGGCGACCACACCCTTCTACGAGATCGAATGGGACGAGACCGGCGCGCTCACGCGCCTCTACGACCGCAGGCTCGACCGGGAGGCAATCGCGACCGGCGAAGTGGCGAACCGGTTCGACGTACACGAGGACAAGCCGGCGGCGCACGAGACGTGGGAGATCGACATCTTCTACAAGGAGAAGGTTCGCCGCGTCGATGACCTGCAGAGCGTCTCCGTCGTGGAGAACGGCGTGCACCGCGCGGTAGTGCGATTCCGCTGGAACTACCAGCGGTCGACGATCGAGCAGGACATGATCCTTTCGGCCTACCACCCGCGAGTCGACTTCGCCACGCGGGTCGACTGGCAGGAGCGACAGCAGCTCCTGAAAGTCGCCTTCCCGGTGGATGTACGGGCGACTGAGGCCACGTACGAAATTCAGTTCGGGACGGTGAAGAGGCCGACGCACTGGAACACGAGCTGGGACTTTGCCCGTTTCGAGACCTGCGCGCACCGGTGGATCGATCTTGCCGAACGTGGCTTTGGCGTGAGTCTCCTGAACGACTGCAAGTACGGGCACGACGTCTTCGACAACGTGATGCGGATCACGCTCATCAAGTCGGGTATCATCCCGGACCCGCAGGCGGACCTTGGATCGCACGAGTTCACCTATTCGTTCCTCTCGCACGCAGGCGACTGGGCGCAAGCGGGTACCGTGAACCTCGCGCACCGTCTCAACGCACCGCTGGTCGTTCGTCCGCTTGCCGCGCCGCACGCAGGCCGGCGCCCCGCCGGTGCCGCGAGCCTGCCGACGCGACTCAGCTTCGTGAAGTGCCGCTCGGACCATGTCATCATCGACACGGTGAAGAAGGCCGAGGACTCGGACGAGTGGATCATCCGGTGCTACGAGTACACGGGACGCCGGGGCCGGGCGCGATTCGAGATCTGCCACGCGATCGACGAAGTGAACGAGGTGAACCTGCTCGAGCGTGAAGCAAGACCGATCGCGCACGACGAGCACGGATTCGAGAGTGACTTTGCGCCGTACGAGCTGCGGACGTTCAGGATCAGGGGGACGAAGTGATGGACCGGTACGAGAAGTTTCAGGGAGTTTTCGCGCTGCTGCTCACACCGTTTGAACCAAACGGCGATATCGACTGGCAGTCGTACGACGGGTACGTCGACTGGCAGCTCGCCCAGGGGCCACACGGGATTTTCGCTTCGTGCGGGAGCAGCGAGCTACGACACCTGACGCTGCACGAGCGACTCGCGCTCACCCGCCGGGCGGTGGACCGGGCGGGGACGACTCCTGTGGTCGCGGTGGCCAACGCCGGCCCCGAACGCGCGGGCCATCCGGAAGAGGTGAAGCAGATGCTCGACACAGGGGTCTCGGGGGTCGTCTTCATCCCGCCCGACGGCGTCGGCCACGACCAGAGGCAGCTCGGCGACTATTTTGCCGAGCTCGCGGAGATCAGTTCCGTTCCCGTCGTCCTCTACGAAATCCCGAGCTCGAAGCCGAAGGAGATAGCGCCCGCGACGTATGGCCGGCTCGTGCGGGAGACGCGGGTCTGCGGCATCAAGGACACGAGCGGCACGCTCGCCGGAACGCTCTCCAAGGTAGAGCAGGCGCCGCAGAGCGTCGTGTATCAAGCGGTCGCACCCTTCCTGCTCGAGACGATTCGAGCCGGCGGCAGGGGCGCGATGGTCATCGTCTCAACCGCGAGCGCCCGCCTCGTGGTGAACCTGTGGGACCAGGCTCGCGCGGGCGACCCGGCCGCCGTCGAGTCCCAGCGCAGACTCACCTACCTCAACGCCCTCTTCGAGCTTGGCTACACGGCGACCGCCAAGTATCTCGTCTCCCTCTCGGGTACAGAAATGGGACTCTACTGCCGCACCGGACGAACGCTGTCGACCGTCGCGGCGAAATCAATCGAGACCTGGTACGAGCAGTACCGGTCGGAGGACGCATGAACATCACCGACGTCTTTCCCACCCTGCCCCGCGTCAGCCACATGCTCGCCTGCAGACCACGAGTGGATGAGCCGGTGGACTTCTGGATCTGGCTTCGTAGTCTCCAGGGCCTCGTGAACCGCGACGACGCGCACCTCTATCTCGTGCGAGGGGCCGGCGCGCTTGGATCCGATCCCCAGACCCCCCTCTACGAGGAGCACTGGCTCAACTACTATCGCGAGGCGTTCGGGATCCCGGTGGAAGAGCTCAACGACGTGGACACGCTCATCGACCGGTATCGCGACGCCATTGACGGGTACGTTCTCTACGACACCGACGAGGTGATCCAGACGCAGAACCTCGCGATCACCCTGTGCGGTCTCGACGCCACCCTGCCGATCGCCCCGGACCAGGAGAAGTGGATGACCCGCCACGGCATTCCTCGCCGTGACGATCTGCGCGGCAGGTTCGAAAGCGATCTCGCAGCGGCCGAGTGGGCGATCGACAACCTCTGGCCGCGCTGTTACCGACGGCTCTACGCAAATCTCTGCGTCCACCGCCCGTCATGGTACGCGCTCGCCCACGAGCTCGAAGACTTCATCGTCTGCCATCGCGGAATGGCGCTCGACCTGCCGCTGAGCCGGCAGACACGAAGAAGTCTCGCGCTCTACCGCCGCATGCTCGAGCAGGCCGAACGGCCCGGCGTGCAGATGAACTGGCATTGCGTCCTCGACCAGGAAAAGGAGTACGTCGCGGAGTCCGCGAAACAGGGATTCTTCAACCTGTGCAGCGTCGGCTCACCAAACCTGACGATCCACGGCGGGATAGGCGACCCCGATGCTTCGTACCAGCAGCCCCTCCCGAGTACGGACGCCTGCAAAGCGGAAGCAGGGAAGGTCTACGTCTGCCTCTACAACAGCGACGGAGACGCAACCTGGGCGATGAACAACCTGCACAGCGGAAACTGGCTCGTGCCGCAGCGCGGATCATTCCCGTTCGGATGGGGATTCCTGCCGCTCATGGTCAAGCTCATGCCGGGAATGCTGCGCTACTACTGGGAGACCAAGCACGAAAACGACTGTTTCTGGGGCCCTTCCTCCGGCGCCGCCTACACCTACTCACATCTGTGGCCCGGCGAGCACGTGCAGTGGTATCTCAACGAGTCGCGCCGCCTGCTCGACCAAACGGGACAGAACGGGTGCAACATGGTCAACTGGTTTCTGCAGGATTGGTGGCGGGAGGTCGACGATACGCCCGCCGTCCGGCGCGAGCAGGAGGCGATGAAGAGCGGCCCGGGGCTGGTGTGCGGACTCGGCGGTTCGCCTTACGCGAAAAGTTATCTCGACGGACCCATCCCCAAGCTCCACTCGGTCCACATCGCGAACGTGGGCCGCGACAATGCCGGCGACATCATCCGCTTCGCGGAGGAATGCCCAACGCGACCGCTGTTCATGTTCCTCTTCGCACAGATCGCCGAGGGGATCTGGGAACAGCTCGACTCTGAGGTCGACCGGCTCACCGATGCGGGCATCGAGCTCGTGGGGATGGACACCTTCTTCCTGAAGCTGCAAGACGCTATCCGCGGAGGCCTGGTGAGCGATGAGCTCTACGAGAAGACCGACGCGCTCTCTGAAACGTGGCTCCGCGCGCCGGGCCGCAACCGGTTGCCGTACTGCGCGAAACTCGCGCAGGAGCTTGCCCACGCCGCGGCCGGCGACCCAAAGCAATGCAGGGCGATCCTCGCCCGTGCCGGCTGGATCGATCTCGTCTCCCGCGAGATCGAGCACGCGGCGGGCGACCGCGATACGTTCATGACCGCCTACCAGTGGCGCTCGCCGGTGGACCCCGTTGATGAGGCTGACACCTTACTCTACGTCGCGTTCACCGTCGCGTGGACCGTTGTCCGGTCCGTGCTCGAGTCGCAGGGCATCTACGCGAACGACCGCTTCAGCGCGATCGATGCGTTCCGTTCGATCGCTGCGGAGACGGGAGAGACCGATCCGTTCGACCGGATCTTCGCCGCATGGGACGACTGGGAGGCCGGCCCGCCGCGCGTGGACGAGACCGCCGCATGGTGCCGCGCGCTCGCTGAAACGACCGACCGGCTCTGCGAGCGCTTCGGTCCAGATTCCGACGAAGGGTTTCAGGGATGGCTGCCCAGGCCAATATGAGCAACGCACAACGCCCGAACATTCTGTTCATCATGACCGACCAGCACAACCCGAAGATCGCCGGGTTCGCCGGCGACGAAGTGGTGCGCACCCCGGCGCTCGACCGCCTCGCGGCGCAGAGCACGGTGTTCGAGTCGGCCTACTGTCAGCAGCCGCTCTGCGTCCCGAGCCGCGCGGCGCTTCTCACCGGACGCTATTGCCGGAACACCGGGATCTACGCCAATCTCGATATCCTTCCGGCAAACTCACCGACCTTCCCGCGTCATCTCGCGTCGCACGGATACACGACATGCCTGGTGGGAAAGGCGCACCTGAACGGCGAGCAGTTCCAGGGGTACCAGCAGCGGCCCTACGGCGACCTCTACGGCCAGGCGCATCAGCCGGACCCCCGGCGAACGCCCGAGCTCGGCGAGCACGGACTCGGTGAGATCCCCTACCAGGCCGGCCCGAGCGGCATCCCGCTCGCGCTCACGCAGACGGAGATCGTCACCGCAGAGGCGGCGAAGTTCCTGCAGGCCCACGTGGGGCGTGGGTCCGGACAGCCCTTCCTGCTGAGCGTCCACTACGACAAGCCCCACTTCCCCATCAACCCGCCGGAGCCCTACTTCCGACGTTACGAAGATGAGGTTCAGCTTCCGGCGCACTGGGACGCGGAGCACGGCGAGGAACACCTGGCCGGGCTCGTGCCTTTCGTGCGAGAGAACTTCGTCTCCACCGGGTACTACGACGTTCCGGCGCACCTGCACCGGAGAACGCTCGCCGCCTACTACGGCTGCGTTGAGTGGGTCGACGACAACATCGGGCGGCTCCTCGACGTGCTCGACTACCTTGGACTGTCGGAGAACACCATCGTGATCTACACGTCGGACCACGGGGATATGGCGGCTGCGCACGGTGCGTGGCAGAAGATGGTCTTCTTCGAAGAGTCGGCTCGCGTGCCGCTTCTCGTCCGCCTGCCCGGGCAGACAAATGCGGCCCGGCGCGACGAGCCGGTGGGGCTCATCGACATGTACCCGACGCTCTGCGAGCTCGCAAGAGTTCCGCCGGCGGAGTGTGACGGCGAGAGCCTCGTGCCGCTGCTCCACACGGCGACCGGCGACGGGTCGGCGCGTAGAGAAGCGTGGACACGCGAGGCGATCTTCAGCGAGTCGGTACTGATCTACAAGCCGGAACACGCCGGCTGCATGATCCGCCGCGGGCAGTGGAAGTACGCCCGCTATCTCGACGGCGCCGAGGAACTCTACGATCTCTCAACCGATCCCGGCGAGGAGCGCAACCTCGCCTCGGAGCCGGGGCACGCCCGACTGAGCGACGAGCTGCGCGCTCGGGTCGAGGAGTTCTGGGAACCCGAGAAGCAGCGCGACCGCTACGACCGCACGCCACGGATGCCGCGGGAGAAACACTTCTACGAGTTCTCAAACCAGTTCGTGCTCGGCGACGGGACGATCGTGGACGGACGGCCGTAGCGTTTCGCCGCCGCAGATCCCTACGCCCCGCAGTCGACCTCGCAGGCGATCCGGAGCGCCTGCCCGGCACCGACGGTGACCGCCTCCTCGAGCACGACCGCTCCCTCGTGGACGCGGCATCGCAGTTGACGTCGACCGAGCTTCACCTCGAGGTCGCGCGCACCGGTCATCCTCAGCCCGACGCGCTTCACTGCGAGCTCTCCGGAGAGCACGCGCAGCCTGCAGCCGGCCGGCGACACCTCCACGTCGCCCCAACCCGTCCCGAGCGCCCAGAAGCAGCGGAAGCGCCCCCGGACAAAGGCCACGGGAGCAAACCCGATCTCGCCGCGCGTCGCGTCGAAGGAGAGCCCGCTGTACGCATTGAGCAGCGCGTAACTCGCCATGGAACGGGCGTAGTTGCTCCCGCACTCGATCTCGTTCCACGGGTTTCGTCGCTCCCCGTCGTACCGGTCACGCACGGCGGCGACGAGCGCGAGGCCTTCGTCGACCATCCCGTTGATGACCATGTGACTCGCGGCCTGGTACTCGAATCCGTGCATCGTTTCCTCGGCGTAGGGCACCGGAACGACCGGCCTTCGGACGCGCTGCGGCCAGGAGACCATCTGGGTGCCGGCCTCATCGTCGAGGCAGTAGAGCCGGCACGGATTCACGACGTCGCGCATTGACGCGCGGTAATTGTGGCGGTAGATCGCCGCGAGCGCGCCACGCACCCTCTCCCGGTCGAACAGGTCGCCGAGCCCGGCGAGGTCCGCATGCCACTGCGCGACCACCTGGTCTATCCCGCACCCCTCGCCGACCTGGTACTTGAGTTCGCCGTGCTCCGCGCTCCAGTAGGTGTCACGAATCGTGGGGTCCGACCCGTAATCGGCCAGCACCGCCTGATCGTCGAGGTCGACGAGCTGGCG
>SLST01000036.1 GCA_007130265.1 Spirochaetales bacterium | reverse complement strand
TCCTGGGGCGACCGTACGCTCTCGATGTGATGGATGAGGAGATCGAGCGCGACGATCAGCGGCTCTATATCGTGAAGGACCGACGAGGGCTCCTGCCGGAGAGTCGGCAGTTGGTGCCTCCTTCGGGTGTGTACGCGGCGGAGTTCGTTGGCAGTCGAGGAAGCTATCGCGCTGCGCTCGAGATAGGGGAAAATTCTCTGAGCTGGCCTCTGGCAGTAGACGGGAGTATTCGCTATATTGTACCGCACCAAGCAGGAATTGAGAGTAAGGAGTTATCCGCATGCCCTTGACCAAGGAGCGCAAGAGCGAGATTGTCAGCGAGTATGGTGCCGGACCGGCAGATACCGGTCGGACCGAGGTACAGATCGCTCTTCTGACTGAACGCATTACCCAGTTGACAGAGCATTTCAAGACCCACAAGAAGGATCACAACTCACGACGGGGTCTGCTCCAGCTCGTCGGCCAGCGGCGCCGACTTCTGGACTACCTTGCCAGGACAGACCTGGAGAAGTACCGGTCCCTTATACAGAAACTCGGGATTCGGAAGTAGGATTGCCGGGCGCGAGAGGCGCTCGGCAGGACGACCGAGTTGACGAAGGAAAAGGATTCACAATGCATCGAGTAAGTCTCACGATAAACGGCATCGACCTGGTCCTTGAGACCGGCCGAATGGCGAAACAGGCGAACGGCGCCGTCTTCGCGACCTACGGCGGGGGGGCTGTTCTCGCGACCGCGTGCTGCGGCTCCGAACCGGTCGTCGGCCTTGACTACGTCCCCCTTCAGGTGGAGTACAACGAGAAGTATTACGCAGCGGGCAAGATACCGGGCGGCTTCCTCAAGCGTGAGGGACGACCGAAGGACCGGGAGATACTTGTGTGCCGACTGATCGACCGGCCCATGAGACCGCTGTTCAGCAAACGGTTTGGCCGGGATATCCAGGTTGTCCCCACGGTCATCGGCACTGACAACATCAACGTGCCGGATGTGATCGCGATGAACGCCGCGAGTGCGGCGGTAACCATCAGCGACATTCCGTTTGACGGACCCATCGGCGCGGTTCGGGTGGGTCATGTCGACGGCGAGCTCGTCATCAACCCCACCTACGAACAGCTCGAGCATTCGGCGCTTGACATCATCGTTGCCGGGACCCAGGACGGCATCACCATGGTCGAGGGCGGCGCTGAGCAGGTGAGCGAGGACCTGCTCATCGAAGCGATCGAGACCGCGCGTCCGACGATCGTGGAGCTGTGTCGCATTCAGGTGGAGCTGCGCCTTGCCGTCGGGAAGGAGAAACTCCCCCTGCCGCAGAGCCCCGATGCTTTCGCCCCGGAGCAGGAGATCAGGGCGTATGCCTTCCCGAAGCTGGAAGAGGCATGCTTCGTGAAGGGAAAGATGGAGCGCGCTGCAGCCATCAAGGCGGTCAAGAACGAGGCGAAGGAGAAGTTCGCCGAAGCAATTGGTGAAGACGGTGGCAAGGCATTCTCCGCGCTGTTCGAGGACTTGGAGCAGGAGATCGTCCGTGCGTCTATCCTGGGCAAGAAGGTCCGCACAGACGGTCGCGGACCGGAAGACATCCGGCCCATCAGCAGCGAGGTCTCGGTGCTCGATCGAACCCATGGGTCTGCGCTCTTCACGCGCGGTGAGACGCAGGCGCTCGCCGTCGTGACGCTCGGGACGAAGCGCGACGCGCAGATCATTGACAACATCGAGGAAGATGGAACTGAGAAGTTTCTGCTCCACTACAATTTCCCGCCTTTCTCCGTCGGAGAGACGGGTCGGATGGGTACCGGACGACGGGAGATCGGGCACGGGCACCTGGCGCACCGGTCGCTCGAGGCGGTCCTGCCCGAGAGCGCCTCGTTCCCCTACACCCTCCGGGTTGTCAGCGAGATTCTCGAGAGTAACGGTTCCTCGTCCATGGCGACGGTGTGCGGTGGGTCGCTTAGCCTGATGGATGCCGGAGTGCCGATCACAAAGCCCGTAGCCGGTATCGCGATGGGACTCGTTGCCGAAGGCGAGGAGTACGTGGTGCTCTCCGACATCCTCGGCGAGGAAGACCATCTCGGCGATATGGACTTCAAGGTTGCCGGGACTGATGACGGCATCACGGCGTTCCAGATGGATATCAAGATCAAGAACATCAGCCCGGACGTCATGCGGCGCGCGCTCGAACAGGCTCGACGCGGCAGACTGCACATCCTCGAGGCGATGGCGGGTGCAATCCAGACGCCTCGCGGCGAGCTGAGCCGGTACGCTCCACGCATCGTCAGCTTCAGCGTTGATCCTGAGAAGATCGGCGTCCTGATCGGGCCCGGAGGCAAGACGATCAAGAGCATCTCGGAGAAGCACGACGTGCAGATCAACATCGAGAACGATGGGTCCGTGACCGTGTACTGTAAGGATGCCGACGACGCCGAGGGCGCGAAGGGCAGCCTGCTCAAGCTGCTCGAAGAGCCGGAAGTAGGAAGGACCTACGATGCGGTGGTGCGGCGGATCGTCGATTTTGGAGCCTTTGTGGAGTACCTGCCCGGCAGAGAAGGCCTCGTTCACATCTCGAAGATGGCGCCGCATCGCGTGGAGAAGGTGACTGACATGCTGCAGATGAACCAGGAGGTGCCGGTCCGGATCATCGAGATCGACAAGATGGGGCGTGTGAACCTGAGCCTCATCTACGAGGATCGCGAAGGGGGCGAGCAGGGCGGTCGCGAGCGGCGCGACGATCGGCCCGAGCGCTCGCACCACGGACGCGGGCCGCGGCGTGATGACCGCGACGAACGCCCCGGACGGGACCGCCGCGACTGATGGTCGACGTTCCGGCACAGTGTGCCGCCGGGTGCGAGCCGAGGTACGCGAGCGCCGCGGCAGCGGGCGCGGACCTGCGTGCGGTGCTGCAGTGTCCGTTGTCCCTCGGTCCGGGAGAGCGTGGTTCGGTACCGACGGGGGTTCGCCTGGCGATTCCTGCCGGATACGAGGGGCAGGTGCGCCCGCGCTCGGGTCTGGCGATCAAGCATGGGGTCACCGTCCTGAACGCTCCCGGGACCATCGATTCGGATTACCGGGGCGAGATTCACGTTCTGCTTGTCAACACATCCCGGCAGCGGTATACGGTAGAGGACGGTGATCGGATTGCGCAACTCGTGATCGCTCCGGTCGCGCGTGCGCGGTTCGTACACGAGGAGAACGGTCTTGCGGGTTCGGACCGGGGAGAAGGGGGCTTTGGGTCGACTGGACGGTAGGTAATGATACGACACTATTCCCGAATCAGCGCCTACGTCGCACGTGAATTCTTTCTGAGCTTTCTCGTCGCGTTTCTCTTCTTCTTCTTCATTTTCTTTGTCAACCAGATCCTGCTGCTTGCCGAGCAGATCCTGACCCGTCGCGTCCCTCCCCTGGATGTGGCGCGACTGATCTTCTACTCGCTGCCCTCTATCGTTGCCTTGTCGTTTCCCTTCGGTGCGCTCGTGGGTGCCCTCATGGCGATCGGCCGGTTCTCGTCCGACAATGAGGTCATCGCGTTCCAGGCGTCCGGAGTGCCGAACAGGCGGCTGTTCGCGCCGCTGCTCGTTCTCGGCGTCGTACTGTCGGCCGGATCTTTCATCATGAACGACTACTTCCTGCCGCTTGGCACGATCAATTTCGGCCAGCTGTACCGGCAGCTCCTGTTCGCGAACCCGGAGCTCGAGCTCGAGCCGTACAGCGTGAAGTACTACCAACAGTCGACATTGATCACTGGAGGAGTTGAGGGGCGCAACATCAGCGACCTGCTCATCCTCGACCGTACGGAAGAGGGAGAACAACGGGTCATCTCCGCCGCGCGAGCGAGCCTGACCGAGTCGGGGGGGGACGCCGGGATAGTCTCGCTGCTCCTCGACGACGTGTTCACGCATACGACGAGGCCCGAGAGCGCGGGTGATTTCGCGTACAGCGAAGCTGGCGGCATGGAGTACAACATCCTGCTGCAGGAAATTACGTTCAGCCTGAGGAGCCCGGGGCCGCGCGAGATGGCATCGTATGACGTGTGGCAGATCATCCTCGGCCGCAGAGAGTCGCTTGACGCGCGGCGGGCGGAGCAGCGACGGCTCGTGAGTTCGCTGCGGCCGGGTCTTGCGGCAGATTACGTGAGCTCGATTGCGCGGGTTCATGCGGGCGACGCGACGCTTCAGCGCGTGACGAGGGATCTTGACTCCGCCTCGCGCCGTACGCGCGATGAGGCACAGCGTCCGATCGTGGATCGAACGCTCAGCAACTACGAGCTCGAGTTCCACAAGAAGTTTTCCATTCCCTTCGCCTGCCTGACGTTCGTGCTGTTCGCTTTCCCGGTGGGTCTTCTCACGAAACGAGCCGGACGAGCTGTTGGATTCGGCGTCGGCCTACTGGTGTCCACCCTCTACTGGAGCCTGTTGATCGGGGGCCAGACCGTGGGGGTGAACAACCCCTCGATCTCGCCTGCGCTTGCCATGTGGTTTCCCAATGGAGTTATTCTCTTCCTCGGCATCATCGCGTACGGATGGAGGGCGAGGAGATGAGGCGCCGCACGACCCTGTACCTGATGCTCCTGCGCAGGTTCTTCCCGGTGTTTCTCATCGCGATAGCGTTCTTCGTGTCGATCCTGCAGCTCATTGATCTGTTCGAGAACATCACCTCGTTCATCGATCGAGAGGTCTCCTTCCTGCAGGTCTTCCGTGTACACGCTCTGTACCTGCCCAAGAGCCTCCATTTCGCTTTGCCGATGAGCCTGCTTTTTGCCGGCGCATTTACGCTCGGCACGATGTACAGCAAGAACGAGCTGATCGCCGTCTTCGGTTCGGGTGTCTCGTTGCGCAGTTTCGTTACGCCGGTGATTGCGGTCGGTCTGATCCTGAGTGTCGGGTCATTCCTCTTCGAAGAACACGTGGTGATCTCCACGATCACCGCGAAGGAGACGCTCGAGCGAGAGCTTCTGAACGTGTCGGCAAGCCGAAGCGCGAGCAACGTCACCCGGCTCGGAGATGCCGGACGACTGTTGTACCATGCCGACTTCTACAACGATGAGACGCGGACGTTGTCCGGCGTGCTCCTGGTGGAGCGAGACGAGGAGGGGCGTATTATCCGTATAGTGAGCGCACGAACCACGCGCTGGGTGGGGACGCACTGGGAAGCTCAGTCGGCACGGGTATTCGAGCGTACCGGTGAAGAGTTTGCCGAGCGATATGCTGTCGCGGAGGCGCTGCCGCAGTATACCCTGTCACCCGAGGCGTTCAGGCGAATCGGGCGAGATATCGACCAGATGCGCCTGGATGAGGCCGCGGCCTGGATCGAGTCGCAGCGTGCCGCGGGCCTTCCGTACCGGCAGGATCTGACGAAATACCATGAGCGCTTCTCGTTCTCGCTCACGCCACTCATCGTCGTGATGATAGCGACTGCCGTGGGAGGGAGATTCCGCAAGAATATCCTGTTGATGAGCCTGCTCGTCGCCCTCTGCGTCGCGGTCGTGTACTACGTGACTCAGATGGTCTCCGGACTGCTCGCGTACTCGGGGTTCATGAGCCCGATTCTCGGAGCGTGGTCCGGCGTCGTGCTGTTTGTCGTCATCGGCCTCGCTCTGCTGCGTCTCTCGCGAACGTAGATGAACCAGATATTCAGCGTCACATCGGGAGGTCATTCATCGGCGAGAACCGGCGAACTCGTCCTGCCGCACGGGATAGTCGAGACGCCGGTGTTCATGCCTGTGGGAACGGCTGCGACCGTGAAGGCCATCCTGCACGAGCGGTTGAGGGAGCTCGGGTTCCGGCTCATACTCGGGAACACCTATCACCTCTATCTGCGTCCCGGAACACGGACTATTGGTTCGCTTGGAGGGCTGCACGGCTTCTCAGGCTGGAAGGAGAATGTACTCACGGACTCAGGCGGGTACCAGGTATTCTCCCTGGCCGGGTTACGGAAGATATCAGACGAGGGAGTACTCTTCCAGTCGCATCTCGACGGGTCGCGTCACATGTTCACGCCCGAGAGTGTTGTGGCGGCACAGGTTGCTTTCAACAGCGACATCCAGATGCCGCTCGACGTGTGTACCGCGCCCGGAATCGCGGAGCGTGAGGCCGAGGAGGCAGTTGTTCGAACGAGCGCGTGGGCGCGCCGCGCGCGTGACTCCTGGCGCGCCGAGCGGGATCAGGGATATTGCGGGCAGCTGTTCGGCATCGTGCAGGGCAACTTCTTCCCGCACCTGCGGCGTCGGAGCGCCGAGGAGATCACCGCTCTTGATCTGCCGGGAAACGCTATCGGCGGATTGTCCGTGGGGGAAGAACGGGGGCTTTTCCGCGACACGCTCTTCGAGACAGCACGTCATCTCCCGGCCGACAAACCGAGGTATCTGATGGGAATCGGGACGCCTGACTACATCTTCGACGCAGTCGAGGCCGGGATGGACATGTTCGACTGCGTCTTCCCAACGCGGATCGCGAGAAACGGGACGGTCCTGACGCCCGACGGACGTCTCGTTCTGCGTCACGAGGCGCATCGACAGGATGACGCTCCCATAGATCCGGAATGCGGCTGCATGACGTGCAAGCGGTACTCGCGCGCCTATCTGCGGCACCTGTTCAAGAGCAATGAGATGCTCGGGCCCATGCTCACGACTGAGCATAACCTCTACTACATCGCGGACCTTCTCGCAGGCATCCGAAAAGCCGTGAGAGCCGGTTCGTTCTCCGCGCACAGAAACGCAATTCTGAACCGCTTTGAGGAGGGTGAACGTGCGCGACAGGATCGCCGATAGTGTAGCCGTGGAGAAGCCGCTTGCGAGCAGCGCCCGGTCGACGGCGATGCTCATGGGAATCACGACCGCCTCGCGATTGCTCGGCTTTGTGCGGCAGGCTGCCGTAAACGCGGTATTCGGAGCCTCCGGGAATGCCGACGTGCTGAACGCGGTCTTCAACATTCCGAACAACCTCAGGAAACTGCTCGCTGAGGGCGCTCTCTCGGCGGCCTTCATTCCGGTCCTGTCCCGGTCGAGTGCGGATCCTGCGGATCGAGAGTCAGGTGCGCCGCAGGCAATCGTCCGGAGCCTGCTGACCTTCCAGTTGATCGTGCTCGTGCCCGTGCTCGTGCTGTCCGTGGTCTTCGCCGGGCACGTGACCGGTTTCATCCTGGATTTCCCCGAGATCGAACGCACCGAACTCGCCGCCGAGCTGTTCCGTTGGTTCATCCACTACACGCTGTTGATCAGTGTGAGTGCGGTGCTGATGGGAACGCTCAACAGCAACGGACGATTCCTGGTTCCTGCCGTCACGCCTATTCTGTTCTCTGTCTGCGTGATCGGATCGGTCCTTCTCCTGCACCGACGGCTCGGTCTCTACGCGATGGCCGTTGGCGTGCTCGCCGGTGGAGTTGCTCAGATCGTCGCGCAGATTCCTCAGTTCACCAGATCCGGGTTTGACTTCCGGCCATCGTTTGATTTCCGCAACGAGCATTTCCGGACCATTATGCGTCGGTGGCTTCCGGTTGTTGCCGCGAGCAGCGTCTTCGCCATCAACCAGCAGATCTCGCTCTACTTCGCCAGCGGTCTCGAGGACGGCAGCAGCTCTGCGCTCGCGAATGCCGTGATCTTCTGGCAGCTCCCCCAGGGGATTTTCGGGGTGAGCATCATGACCGTGCTTTTCCCGCGCATGAGCAGAGAGGCTGCCGTCGACGATCGACCGGCGTTGAAGCGAACGCTCGGGTTCGGGATCCGGGGTATCGTAGCGCTTCTCGTTCCCTCGTCGATATTGCTGGGGATGCTCGGGCAGGAGATCGTGGCGATGGCGTTTCAGCGTGGTAACTTTGAGCTTGCCGACACGATTCGGACGGCCGAGGTGCTCGCGGCGTACTGTTTCGGCATGGCAGGAGTGAGCGCGTTCAGCTTCCTACAGCGCTTCTACTATTCGCATGGCGACTACCGCACCCCCACCGTCGCGGCGGTCGCTGTTGCCGCAGTGGACGTCGGACTCTCGCTCTGGCTCAAGGAGACATCGCTGCGGGTGACGGGGCTTGCCGTGGCGAACTCGATCGCGTTCACCGCCGGGGCGGTCGTGCTCCTGCTTCGGAGCGGTTCGGTGGTCGGTGGTGTCGAAGGACGAGCAATCGTCACTACGCTCGCAAAGACCGCCGCGTCGGCCGTTCCCGCCGTCGTGGTGATCCTGTTGCAGCGGCGGCTTCTCGGGGCCTGGTGGCAGACGGGCAGTTCGGTAGCCGGTTTCGGCATGCTGACGCTCATCGGGGTGGCGGCGCTCGCCGGTGTCGCTGCCGGTTTTGTGGTATTCAGGGTGGAGATCGTGTCGATACTGCTGCGTTCGCGTACGCGCGGGAGGGGTGAATGACGATGGACGAGATGAGTGAACGCCTGCCGCGTATCCGGCGTTCTCACGCCGTGGGCGCACGGGTCCTCTTCGCGGCGCTTGTCGTGCTCTGGCTGGTGAACCTCGTCGCAGGAGCCTATGCCCAGGATCGCAGCATGTACGAGGCCTGGGAAGAGATCCTCCTCTTCGGCATTGATTCGGAAGTTGGATCGGTACTCGATCAGATCGCGCAATCGGGTGAAGAAGGGCTGGACGATCTGATCGTCGAGCGCTTCTTGACGAGTCGCAGTGAGCGCCTGCGGGTTTCGATTGTCGAGCACTTCAGCGCCCGAGAGTCGACATCGCTCCACGAAGCGGTCGGTGAGCTTCTGCTCGATGACGAAGCTATGCTCGGCGACGAGCTCATGCGCGTGTCGACGACCTACCTCTCTCAGGTCGTCGAGGACCACTCTTCGCTGCTGTTGGCTCGCTACGAGCAGATAGCCGAGCGCGGCAGCCTGCTCGCCTCGACGACCGCGATCGACGCGATAGGGAGGAATGGAAGCGGCGCGGCCGTGGAACTCCTGCTCGACCTTTTTACGCGGCTTCGCGGTACCGATCAGCGGGCGGCCGTTCTCCGGGCGCTCGGACGGACGGGAAGCGACGAAGCACTGCCGTTGCTTTCGCTGATCGCGGCGGATGAGTTCGAGGAGAGCGCACTGCGCCACTATGCGACCGAAGGCCTCGGTCGGATCGGTTCGCCGGAGAGCGTGCCCCTGCTGACGTCGCTGCTCGGATCCTCGGACAGTCTGCTTCGGGCCTACGCAACGCTGGCATTGGGCTTCTACGATGAGGAAGAGACGGGCGACCTGCTCGAGCAGGCGCTGCGCGACTCGTTCTGGCGGGTGCGCGTCGCTGCGCTCCAGGCGCTTGGCGAGCAGCAGCACGGTGCAGCGGTCCGTGCGATCGACTACGTCGCGCGGCGGGATCCCGAACGAGCGGTGCGGCAGGCCGCGATCAGATCGCTTGGAAGTATAGGGAACGCCGAAAGCACCATGCGATTGCGCGACCTTGCGCGAAACGATCGGCTCGGCGAGCCCGAACGCATTCTCGCGATCGAGCAACTGACGCGTGCCGGTGCATTCGAGAACCGGGACGTACTCGAAGAGTTGATGGCAGCCGAATGGGCCCGCGAGGGTTCTCGGATTTTGGACGCAATCGGGCGACTTCTCAGTGACCACGCGGACGCCCGACTCGACGATCTGTACGGGAGACTCATGGGGCACCCCAACTATCTCATTCGCATCTACGGGATGCGAGCGGTGGGGAATGCCGGTGTAGAGCTGAGGATTGACGAGCTCAAGCAGATCGCCCGCGAGAATCCGGCGGGTATCGTTCGCAGGACGGCACTCGCCTCGCTCAGCTCCATGGGGATCGAGTTCGACCCCGAAGCGGAGACCGGCGAGGATTAGGGTCCGGCGGGTACGATCCGGTCTCCATCCTCGCCCGCGAGGTCCTGCGCGTCAGGAGAACTCCGCCGGTGCTACCTGTTCGACCTTGTAGACGTGCTCCCGCTCGTTGATCGTGAACTCAAGGGTGTCTCCCACCTCGGCATTCAGTAACTCGCGGCCGAGTGGAGAGAGGTACGATATGACGCCGTTTTCGGGATTGCTCTCCCAGGGACCGAGCAGCACGAACTCCTCGATGTTGTCATTCGCATCTCGCAGGGTGACCTTGGTGCCGAAAGACACCGACGATGGGTCGACGTCGGATGGGCGCACGATGGAGGCCTTTTCAAGGTCTT